>JAUVMS010000238.1 GCA_030600135.1 Hyphomicrobiales bacterium
AGACATATTCAGCGTAAATGAGCTTTACCGAGCAATCATTCACGCTATTCATCGCGGTGCGATGATGTCGTCAAAAAACTCTGAGTCGAAAAGTTCCAAACGACGACCGCTTACCCCTAAGGGGTCGACATTCTTGCCCGTGGCTTGGAATGTCACCCTCAACGGCAAAGGCGACCGCGTCGCCCAGGCTTGCGAACTCCATCAGCGTGCCGTCGCCGATCAGTTTCACGGTGCGACCGCGATACTGGATCTCTTTCGGCTTGACCAGCCCATCTGCCACATATTCGCCCGCGTCTCAGTTTGAGCGAACGATGCCGCTCAAACTACCACTTGACAAACGGTCATGAGAATTTTTCCGCTCAACAGCTATGCTGTACATGCCACGTTCCGCTAATTTATCAATCGGCCCTCTTATCTCGCACAGTTTTTGGTATCATAATACCACACCAACGAGGAAACCAATCCCCATTAGTCCGTGGCACAGTCCGTGCCCGATAGTCCGCGGATTTCGCATTTAGAATCAGTTGGTTAGGCATTAATTCTGGCGATGCATCATCACCGACTGCACGGCTGAGATATTTCTATTGCCTGCCGCCTCGCGTCGTCTCAAATAACCTCATCGGTCTTGTCGCGGGTTTCGCCGTAGCGACGCAGCGCGGGCTGCTTCAGGCCGGCATAGAGTTGGTCGACGTGGGCGTTGATTTCCGCGTTGTTGCGCTCAAAGAGGCTGTTGCCAGCGAGGTCGCTCTCAACCAGGAGGGGACCGAAATTCTGCACCCTAAAAATCCACATGGCTTGGGCGATGCCAAGCTCGTCGAGCCAATTGACGGCTTCAACGCCGGTGATGGCACGGCCTAGGAGGGCGCCCGTGCCATAACCGACTGTGGTGAGGTAGACGGCGCCGGCGGGGACGAAAATGTCGCGATAATTCTCCGACGTCATACCACCTTTGCCGATGACCACCTTGGTGCCGGTTTCGGCGAACCATTGGGGCAGGTACTTGGCAAAGCGAAAGCTCGCGGTCGCGGTGACGGCGCCGATGTTGTAGGTGCCATCGTCCCTCCGGGCTGCGGCCGGAGCGCAATGGAAATTGATATTGCTGAGGGTGCGGAAATCCGTGGGTGGTTTTTCCCTGGTTTCGAGGATGCGCGTGTAGACGCCTTCGCGGGCAGTGTAGATGAGGCCGTCAATGAAGGCGATCTGGCCGATCTCGAGCAATTCGAGTTGGTCGGGCGTAACCGGCGTGGTGAGCCTGACCTTGGTTAGTTTGTCGGCGCGTGTGCCCATTGTTGTCTCCGGTTCATTTGCCTATCGCGTTCAGTCGTTAGTCCAGCTAGGCGCTCCGTTGTGCCGATCTAGCCTTCCCGCCCATGCCAGACCATCGAACGCGATCGTTTGTCGACCATCGTGCGACCGTCAATCCGCCAGCACTGCCATCAATGGCTTGCCAAAATCGCAAAAGTTCTATAATTAGGACTATAGAGTTTTTAGCGATGGAACGCAACCATGCGTGAATTGACGGGCAACGATCCTGAGAGCCCGGGCTTTTCCGACGCGGGCGGTACGCTCTACGCACAAGTGGCGGCTGTGCTCAGGCAGCGCATCCGCTCGGGTGCCTGGCGGCCTGGCGCGCAGCTTCCGACCCTCGAGTCGCTTAGCGCCGAGTTTGGTGTAGCGCGGGTGACGTTGCGCCAAGCGCTCGGCTTGCTGGAGCGTGAGGGTTTGATTTGGCGGCGGCGCGGGCGTGGTACCTTCGTTACCGAGGATGCATCGGTTCAATGGCTCCATGTCGGCTCGAGCTGGGAAGAGTTGGTGCATTCCCTGGAGGGCAACTGGGCGCGGCCGATCGACAGCGAGGATGTCGCTCAAGTGCCCGGGTTTGAGGAGCGCGACGGTCTGCCTGCGCCAAACTATCGTCATTTGCGCCGGGTTCACGGCCGCGAGGCGCGGGCGCATGCGTTGGTGGATCTCTACCTCGACCGCCGGCTTTACGATATGGCGCCGAAGCGCTTCGACAAGGAAATGCTGATCCCCGTGCTGGAGGAGTTGCCGTCGGTTCGCATTGCTGACGCGCGCCAGACGCTCTCCATCGGCACGGCCGATCATGCTGTCGCGGCGGCGCTCGACATTCCCATCGGGGCGCCGGTCGGGCTCATGCGTCGCGTGCTCAAGGACGATGTGGGCACCGTGATCTATGTCGGCGACGTGGCCTATCGCGGTGATGTCGTGAAGATCGAGATTGATTTGGAGCGCGGGCGGCAGCAAGTAAAATCGACAGCTGACGTGCGCCAAGGTGGGGGAGCGAAATCGTGACCCAGCAAGGAGCCGACCGACCAGCGCCACCTTCGCCTGCCATGCTCGACGTGGAGATTTGGCGCGGCGGCCAAGAGGGGCACTACGAGGACTTCCGGGTTCCGAGGGATGAAAACCAGACCGTGCTGGATGTGGTGACCTATGTTCAGCGCCACCTAGCGCCGGCGCTCGCCTATCGCTTTGCCTGTCGTGTCGGCATGTGCGGTTCGTGTGCAATGACGGTCAACGGGAGGCCGCGGTGGACGTGTCGCACCCACGTTGCGCGCGTGATCGAAGGCGGTCGTATGCGCATAGCGCCGCTCCGCAACCTGCCGGTCATTCGTGACCTGGTGACGGACATGAGCACGTTCTTTGACAAGTGGCAGGCGGCGCGCGGGCGGTTCGTCGGTACCGAAGGTGCGGATGCCGGGGTGGGCCATGAACCCGCGCGGGTTCGCCCTGCGAGCCCAGAACGGCGCGAAGCCGATGCCGCGATCGAATGCATCAATTGTGCCGTTTGCTATGCCGCCTGCGACGTGGTCTCCTGGCGGGAGGATTATTTGGGGCCTGCCGCACTCAACCGCGCATGGGCGGCATGGAACGACGTACGCGACGACGATCGCACGGGCGTTTTGAGGGCGGTTGCCGTGGCGGGCGGTTGCCTCAACTGTCACACCCATCAGTCTTGCACGGAGCACTGTCCTGTCGCACTCAGTCCGACCCATTCGATCGCCGGATTGAAGCGCGCCTCGATGCAGGCCTGGCTCAGGGGAGAACTCAAATCATGAGCCCGGCAAACTTCGTTCTCCAGCGTGCCACGGCACTCATCATGGCGCCGCTCGTCATTGCGCATCTAATTTTGATCATCGCCGCGGTCCAGGGCGGGTTGACGGGCGAGGAGATTTTGGCGCGAACACGAGGCAGCCTCGGTTGGGGTGTGTTCTACGGCCTTTTCGTCTTGGCGGCGGCGGTTCATGCCGGTATCGGTTTGCAAACGATCTTGCGGGAGTGGACCAATTTGGCCAAACAGCCGGTCACGATCGCCTCGCATGGCTTCATGGTCCTGCTCATCGTGCTCGGCGGGCGCGCAGTCTATGCGGTGATCGCATGACTATGAGCGCGACCAGGTGGGCGGCCACGCGGCGCAAGCCCGGTTTTGCCGCGGCGATGGTCCATCGGCTGTCAGGCCTGGCCTTGGCGATCTTTCTGCCGATGCATTTTCTCGCTCTCGGCCTGGCCTTCGATGAGTCACGGTTTGGTGCGTTCATCGCCTGGAGCGACGTGTCGATCGTAAAATTCTCGGAGTTTGCGCTGGTGACGGCGCTGGCGATGCACATGGCGGGCGGGCTGCGCATTCTGGCTCTCGAAATTCTCCACTGGCCGGCAACCGCGACGCGCTGGATCGTCTCGGCGTTTGCGGTTGGGTTCGGATTTGGTCTCCTGTTTTTGATGGGGGCGGTGTCATGACAGAGATCGAGCGTCAATCGACAGATATTCTGATCATCGGCGCCGGTGGGGCCGGGCTGCTCGCGGCTCTCCATGCCCATCGCGCCAATCCCAAACTCGATATCACCATCGCGGTCAAGGGGTTGATCGGCAAGTGCGGCTGTACCCGCATGGTTCAGGGTGGCTACAACGTCGCGCTCGGTGATGGCGATTCGGTCGAGCGCCATTTCATGGATACCATCGTTGGCGGCAAGTGGCTGCCGAACCAGGATCTTGCCTGGACGCTGGTCAATGGCGCCGTCGAGCGAATTTTGGAACTGGAGAACCGCTTCGGTTGCTATTTCGATCGCAATGCCGATGGCAGTCTGCATCAAAAGGCTTTTGCCGGGCAAAGTTTCGATCGCACGGTGCACAAGGGCGATTTGACGGGCATCGAGATCATCAATCGGCTCATGGAGCAGGTTTGGGCGACGCCGTTCCACCGGCTCGAGGAGCACCGCGCGATCTCGCTTGTATCGTCTCAGAGCGGTGACAGGATTGCCGGCGCGCTGCTGCTCGACATGCGGAGCGGCAACTTCCGTTTCGTTGCGGCGAGAGCCGTGCTCCTGGCAACGGGCGGCGGTCCGACGATGTATCGCTATCACACGCCCTCAGGCGACAAGGCCTGCGACGGCATGGCAATGGCGCTGAGAGCCGGTTTGGCGCTCCGCGATATGGAGATGGTTCAGTTCCATCCGACGGGCGTGCTGGCGGGCGACGATACGCGCATGACCGGGACCATCATCGAGGAGGGGTTGCGCGGGGCTGGTGGGCATTTGCTCAACGGTCGTGGTGAGCGCTTCATGCTCGATTATCATCCCCATGGCGAGCGGGCGACGCGCGATATCGTTTCGCGAGCGATGTATGAAGAGGTGAGGGCCGGCCGGGGTACGGAAAATGGTGGTCTCTTGATCCGTATGGCACACCTGGGCGCCGACAATGTACGACGCCAATTCAAGGGCATGGTGACGCGCTGTGCCGATATCGGGTTTGATCTTGCGGGCGGCGAAGTCGAGGTGCTGCCGACGGCGCATTACATGATGGGCGGTGTGATTTTTTATCCTGATTGCACGACGTCGGTTGAAGGGCTCTACGTGGCCGGTGAAGATTCAGGCGGCGTGCATGGCGCCAACCGGCTCGGTGGCAATGGCGTGGCCAACTCGACGGTATTCGGCGGCATTGCTGGTGACAACATTGCCCAAGCGCTGGCGGCTGGTCTGGCGATCGAGGCGCCCGACAGTTCTGCCATTGACGCAGGTGTTGCGGCTTGCGTTGCGCCGTTTCAGAGGCCAGCAGGTGATTTGAACGCCTTGCGCGGGCGGTTGCTACAGCGCATGTGGGACGATGTCGGTATCGTGCGCGAGGCTGACGGACTTGCCCGTGCCGTCGACGTGCTAGAGCAGCTGGGTGATGAGCTGGCGTCAACCGGGCTTGCCGACGATCAGCGCGCTTTCAACCTAACCTGGCAGGATTGGCTCAACCTCGATAGCCAAATCGTGGTTTCGAAGGCCATCGCGCGGGCCGCGCTGGCGCGTGACGATTCGCGGGGCGCCCACTATCGGTCTGATTGTCCGGAGGCGGGAGATTTGGACGCCTCATTCTTCACTGTCGTCACCCTGGCGGCGCCGGGACGTTTCGAGGTCGCGAGCCAGCCGGTGGAATTTTCGATCGTGCGTCCCGGGCAATCCTTGATTGACGATGAGGCCGCCGCGCCGCCTCCTATGAATGTGGTGGGCGAGGGGGCGAACTGAAAGGGATGAAAAATGATTTCCGCTGACGCTATCGAGGCCGCGGCCCACGAGATCATGTTTCGTGCCGCGATCGATATTCCGGACGACTACAAATCGGGCATCCGGGAGATGATCGACATCGAAACTGGCGATCTTTCCGCATTCGTGCTGGAGGCGATGCTTGAAAACTGGGAGGCGGCGAGCCAGGACCGCCGGCCGATGTGTGCCGATTCCGGCCTACCGCGCTATTACGTCAAAATGGGAAACGAGGCCCGCGTCGATGGCGGATTCGTCGCGCTCGAGAGCCGGCTCAGGCGGGCCACGGCGCGGGCGACGCACGACATTCCGCTGCGCCCCAACCGGGTGCACCCGCTGTCGCGCCAGG
>JAUVMS010000415.1 GCA_030600135.1 Hyphomicrobiales bacterium
AAAGATTGGACTACCGCAACTGCGCGTGCACGATCTCAAGCACACATTCGGCAGGCGATTAAGGGCTGCTGGGGTGAGTTTTGAAGATCGCCAGGACCTTCTTGGTCACCGCTCTGGGCGCATCACCACGCATTACTCCGCCGCAGAACTCGGGCGATTGATCGAAGCGGCTGAGCGGGTTTGCACCCGCGACAATCGACGGCCTGAGCTGGTGATTTTGCGGGGGTGTGTCCTCAGCGACTCCCGCAAAACTCCCGCAAGCACGATACTTGGGTTAAAGTGAAGCAGCTAAGTGATTGGAATCACTGGCGCACCCGGCAGGACTCGAACCTGCAACCTTCGGACTCTAAGGCCACTGGCGCTGACTTCGCAAGTCGTTAGAGTGCATTGCATTGGCATCGCTGGAATATTTGGACCATGACCACCGCTTCGGACACCACGCAAGAAGAGATTGTCAGCGCAGCACTGATCGTCATCGGTGACGAGATCCTGTCTGGACGAACCAAGGACAAGAACATCGCCTACATCGCCGACCATCTCGCCCGCATCGGCATCCGACTGTCGGAGGTACGTATTGTTCCCGACGACGAGGACCGGATCGTCGCTGCGGTCAATGCATTGCGCTCGGCCTATACGTACGTATTCACGACCGGTGGAATTGGGCCAACTCACGATGACATCACGGCCGATTCCTTGGCCAAGGCCTTCGCTGTGCCGATCGATATCGATGAACGCGCCGTGGCGATCATGAAGCCGCACTATGAGTCGCGCGGGCTCGAGCTCAATGACGCCCGCCTGCGCATGGCACGGATACCGAAAGGGGCCGACTTGGTGAACAACCCGGTTTCCCACACACCGGGCTTCATGCTGGAAAACGTCATCGTTATGGCGGGCATACCTGGCATCATGCAGGTCATGCTAGATGCCGTCACGCCGCGCCTAAAGAAGGGGCGGCCGATGCTGTCGGTGACAATTGTCGTCGAGCGGCCGGAGAGCGACGTCTCGTCCGCTTTGCGTCAGACACAGGAGAGCTATCCCGACGTGCCGATGGGCAGCTATCCCTACGTCAAGGATGG
Source organism: Hyphomicrobiales bacterium (assembly GCA_030600135.1). Lineage (GTDB taxonomy): Bacteria > Pseudomonadota > Alphaproteobacteria > Rhizobiales > JAUVMS01 > JAUVMS01. Next base: position 1,077 of record JAUVMS010000415.1, read on the forward strand.
TCGGTTCGGCACCCAACTCGTGCTGCGTTCAACCGACGAGGGTGTATTGGCCGATGCTGCTGAGGCGCTGAGGGCGCGTCTGCACGCTGAAGGCCTCATATGAGGTTCGTTTAAGGCCCTGGTTTGTTACGGAATTTGCGCTGACGGCTTAGGTCTGAACTATTGCAGGCGGCGTTCCTTGGACGGCTTTGAGAGGCCGACTCCCATCACAGGTACGGGAGCGGCCAAATCGACGACCGCTTCGTATACATCCTCGCCATTGTTGCGGTCGAATGTGTTGGTGGTGTCCTCACATTTCAAGCGTGCGAGCTTATTCTCAAGTGAATCAAGCTCACGCTCGCACGAAGGCTCGGCTGGTTCGCCATCGACTTGGCGAGCTGCAATTTGCGCAATCTCGTTCTGGCGCTCGGATGGTTTCGTTCCGGCAGTTGGTTTGTCTTTCGCCTCAACAGCGGGCGAACCTTGGTGGGCTCGACTATCGACTTCCACGGCTTCGATCTGCTCGCTCGCGGTCTCGTCGTGTTCAACGGGTCCTGGCGCTTCAGCTTCAACTAATTCGGCATTGTGCTCGGCAATATTGGCGGACGGTTTTGCGCCCTTCGTGGCCTCGCCCCCTGCTTGCAAAGATGGTGCCGCAACAGCCTCTGTCGCACAGGCTGCATGTTCCTCGTCTTGGGTCTCGGCGACCTGGGCGCCCAGGAACCGAAATTCCACTTCGAGCGCAGTGATATAGCTCTCGAAAACGTCGAGCACGGCGCCGAGCGGACCCCAGCCACAGAGCAACATGTTTTCATCGATGCCGATCTCCGCGATCCCGTCGAGCGAGGTGGCGTTTACCGGCACGAGAGCACGATCCTTGAGGTAGCAAAGAACCTGATCGCCATCGTCAAACGCCTGCATCGAGCGGTCGGCAGTTTGCAAAATAGCGTCCTGCAGAGCTTGCGTGCCGGCCGTGAAGAGTTTTGCAGCGGGCCGACAGCCCTTGTCGAGCTTGATCAAGCGATCGCTCCACTGGCGCGCCTGGTGCAGCTTGGTAAGTAGCGCCAACTCCAGTGCCCGCGCCTGCTCGACAAAGCCTCGAATTCCGCTGTTTCGCTCGAGGATTTCCTGTGTTGCAGCAAGGTCGGACAACTCTCGCGGCTCGTACGACAAGCTCATGAGCGCATCGGCAACGTCGAGCGCGGCGTCCAGGTGCTCGACAAGTATATGTACCGCTGTCTCAATTTCTTTGTGATTGCGGAACATTTGCGCCCTCTTCACCGGTTCACCAGCTAAACTTTATGTGATTCGTGTACTGACACCAAAAACCATCTCCGGCCGACCCATCTCTGCGCTGTTGCAAATGGCGATTGCCGCAGCGACGTGGTCTGAATTGCACAGACTGTGTTGGTCCGGCCGGAGATTGCAGTCACTTCACGCGTACGTATGCTCGCTTTGCACAGCTCCGTCCGCTTTGCGGATGATGAGCTGGCTCTTACCCTTACCCTTGACGAACTGCTTGCTATTGGCGACGGCCTCGGCCTTGGTACCGAACTTCTTGCTGGCTCGTTTGGCGCCCGTCCTCATCAGCTGCCATTGGCCTTTGGCGTCAAGTTGCAGTTCATAAACGTCGAGAGCTTGCATAGGGTCTTCTCCTTTCCCTCGGGTTGTGCTCTCAGGAACATCCCGTCGTTGCACCGCACGTATTGCACTTGAGGCAGGTGCCATTCCTGACGAGCGTAAAGTTTCCGCAATCGCTGCATGCCTCGCCCTCATAACCCCGCACGCGGGCTTCAGCGATCAAGTCGAGTTCCGGTCGTTCCGCTAAAGCGGTCGCGCCTGCGGTTTGCAGCACCGCGCTGGAGCGCTCGACAGCGACATTCGCTTCGATTGATGCGCTGACCGATTGCGTACGGGTGAAGGCGGTATTCACCTCGTCTTGCAAGGCGCCGACTGTCCCGCCGACGTTTGCGCCTTCCGTCGTGGTTGCGCGCCCCTCGTTCGATATGACGACGACTTTGTTGGCAAGCGCGCCGCGTAGTAGGCCGCGTGAGAGATAGCGATCCGCTTCGACCACTGGCACGGCGTCGGCGTCCTCGGCACCACCAAGGCCGGTGCTGACGAGGTCGCTCGGTTCGACATGTGCAAGGTCGTAGCGCTCGAGATAGGAGACTGCCAACTCGCGGAAGATATAATCGAGGATCGAGGTGGAGTTCTTGATCGTCTCGTTGCCTTGCACGAGGCCCGCCGGCTCGAAGCGCGTGAACGTGAATGCGTCGACATATTCCTCCAGCGGCACGCCGTATTGCAGGCCGAGGCTGATGGCGATGGCGAAATTATTCATCAAGGAGCGAAAAGCGGCGCCTTCCTTGTGCATGTCGATGAAGATTTCACCGAGCCGCCCGTCTTCGTATTCGCCGGTTCTGAGGTAGACCTTGTGTCCTCCGACCGAAGCTTTCTGCGTGTAGCCCTTGCGCCGCTGTGGCAGCTTTTCGCGGGCCGCTTTTTCGCGCACCCGCTCGATGACACGCTCGACGATACGTTCGGCCGCCAGGCTGGCTTTCGAAACCGCCGGCTTGTCGCCTACCAACATCTCGACCAACTCGTCCTGCTCGTCTTCGTCGTTTGCCAGCAGCTGCGCGTTGAGCGGTTGTGACAGCTTGGAGCCGTC
>JAUVMS010000471.1 GCA_030600135.1 Hyphomicrobiales bacterium
CAGATTGCCCACGCTCAACCATCGCGATCAATTCAATTTCTCGCGAACATTTACCGTCTAATGATCCGTATTTTGCCATTTTTCTCAGGCTGACTACTTTATGGGGCCTAAAGCGCGAGTGTACCATTGGAAAAATCACAATCCAGCAGCGCCAAAGCGCTCCCGCCGAGCGGTGCTCGAAGACCGGCGAAACGTCAGAGCCGCCTTGAGCGCTTTCAGGAACCGTATCGCAAATTTCTCCGGGCGCTTACGATCTGTTCCGACCGCGTTGAGGACTTGGCCGACACGTTTCCCGGACTGTTGTTTGCTCTGGCGACCGGTTACGGCTCGCCGGAACAACGCGAAAGGTGCTTCGAGCTGATCGAGGACGGGGCACCGTTGAAACAGGCCGCAGAGGCGCTCGGACTGCCGTGGTGGCTGCGCAAACTTCCTGCAGCCGCATTCACCGAACCACTTGGTGATTTACCCAAAGGCAATTCGTTCACCCGGCGCGTCATGAACGATATCCCCGAAAAGCCGCGAGAGGCGGGGGATTGGTATGCCCGCGTTACATATGCCTATCGTGCGTGCCATGAGGATTTCGCCCTATGGATTGCGCGGCAGACCCGCTTTCCGTTCCGCAAACTGGCGGGTGATCCCTTCACGCTACTGGCATCTTGGGCTTGGCATGGAGACCAACCAGAGACGTTTGGTCATAGTTTGCTGCGAAAGCGTTGGGAATCACGGCTCAGCCTGAAACGTGCTTACGACGAGGCAAGGGCGTGGGAGCGACGGGTCGATCTGGCGGTGTGTTTGGGGGCAGGCCTGAAGGATACGTGGTTTGAGCCGGGATCAGTGAACGGATTTGAATTCGTTCCGCTAACATCAATCGATGAGTTTTTGAGTGAATCCAAAGCGATGGGAAATTGCTTGGATCAATATGCCGACCGCGTCAGCAGCGGCACGGCTCGCGTATTCAGCGTTCGTCGGGAGGGCATCGCCGTCGCCAACATCGAGATTGTGCCGCACGAGGACGACATTGCAATGCCGGCAATTGAGCAGCTCAGAGCACCACGCAACGCGCGCGCGGTGGCCGAAATTTGGCAGGCGGCCTATGCTTGGCTCGGTCAGCAACAGTTTCGCGCCCTTAGGCCGTCCTCGGAGAAATCTGTTCGGCGCGCGCGCAGCGAAGTTTGGACTGCCATTTGGGGGCCATACCTGGCCACACTCAAAGGCAAACCGGAGTTTCGCCGGGTCCGCGACTTTGCCCTCCAAGCCCATGGGCGCGACGCCATCACCAGGCTGGCGGAGCGCGAGTTGCTCGACCTTTAGCCGGCAATTCTCGCCACCAGGTTAGTCGGCAGCGCCTTGGGCGTGCTCGCGAAAAGGCGTGCATCAGTTGGGCCCCAACTATTCCGGCAAACAAAAAGCCAGGTAGCTTGAGTGGTAGCACCATCTGGCTTTTTGAGCAGAAAAGCTATGTGGAGTTTGGGCCATTCAGCCCATGGAACATGATCCGTTGTGCACCAAAAATTCCATGTCGCAAGCATATCCTAGCCGGGAGCAAAAACAAAACTTTTTGTGACGTTTTGGAATAAGTTTGTTGCCGAATCGGGTGGCAATTCCACACGGCAGTCGCTGGGCGTCAATCGATCAGGGCTTTGAGTGCTTCGAGACGGTCGGCCTCGCGGGCGGGTTTGTCCCATCGGATGCGGTGGACACGTGGAAAGCGCATGGCAACGCCCGATTTGTGGCGCGACGAGCGATGCACCGAGTCGAATGCGACCTCGAGAACAATCTCGGGCTCCACCGCGCGTACCGGGCCAAAGCGTTCGGTCGTGTTGTTGCGGATCCATTTATCGAGCCTCAAGAGCTCCTCGTCCGTATAGCCTGAATAAGCCTTGCCGACGGGCACAAGCTCTTGCCCGCCATTTTCGCCTTGGTGCCAAGCGCCGAACGTGAAATCCGAGTAGTACGACGAGCGTCGCCCGCTCCCTCGCTGGGCATACATCAAGACGACGTCGATGGTGAGGGGCGCGCGTTTCCACTTGTACCAATGGCCCTTCGGCCGGCCTGCCAGGTAGGGGCTCGCGCGCCGCTTGAGCATCAGCCCTTCGATACCGACGCCGCGTGTCGCCTGCCATGCGTCCTGGAGTGCGTCTTTGTCAGCAAAGTCAACAATGGCGGAAAGATCGCTTCGCCTGGGGGCGGAACGGGCATGCCATCGGACGAGACGGGCGCGGCGCTCCTCGAAGCTCATTGCGCGAAGATCGTCGCGTTCCTCGAAAAGAATGTCGTAGAGCCGGACGTGGGCGGGATGCCTGTCCATCAACCGTTTGCTCACGTTCTTGCGGTTGAGGCGTTGCTGGAGATCGTTGAACGGTGCCACTTCACCATCACGCAGAACGAGAAGCTCGCCGTCGAGCACGACCTCGCCATGGAAGCGGCACGTGACGTCCGGGAAAGCATGGCTGATATCGTCTCCGGAACGCGAGTAGAGCCTGACGTCACCGCCCCGCGCCGCAATTTGCACGCGGATACCGTCCCATTTCCATTCCGCGGCAAATTCACGGAGATCGAGCGCCTCGAGATCACGTTCCTCCAACGGGTTGGCCAGCATCAGCGGGCGAAAAACGGGCATGCTCGAGATATCCGGCTTTGCCGAGTGGCCTTCGAGCCAAGCGAACAAGGCCAGGTAGGGTGGCTCGAGCCCATGCCAAAGTTCCTCGATTTCGGCAACGTCTTGGTCCGCCATCTCAGCGAGCGCGCGTTTGGCCATACGCGCCGAGACACCGACGCGCAGCGCGCCCGTCAGCAACTTCAGGAGCGCCCAGCGGCCGCTGGCATCGAGACTGTCGAGCCAGGATGCCAGCAATTGTGGAAGCTGGGTGTTGCTCGCACCCCTCACCGTTTCAATTACCTCTGAAAGTCGCGGTGGCGCCTCCAAGTCCTCCGGCTCCGGCCACAGCAGTGCAACCGTCTCCGCGGTGTCCCCGACATAGTCGCGTGAGAGACGAAAGAGGTATGGATCGACTTTGTCCTCGAGCAATTCGCCAAGCAGGCGGCGTACGGGGAGCGATAAGCGCAGCTCGTCGGTCAGCGCGGCAAGTGCCCAACCACGGTCGGGGGCGGGGGCGAGTTGGAAATAGTCGACCAACTGGCGGAGCTTGGCGTTGCGCGAGGGCG
>JAUVMS010000088.1 GCA_030600135.1 Hyphomicrobiales bacterium
AGTTTGCCAACAAGGAAATTGCCGGCGATCCGGACAGTGTGGAGCCGCTTCGGCGCTACCTGGCGTCTCACGCATCGTAGATATCATCCTGCACATAGGTCATTTTGGAGGATGGCACGGCTGCAGGGGTCTGGTTGCCCGACAAAAACCATGAGAACGAAATTCGCGACACTGTTCATCGGCCTGGTTTTGCTTTGTGCAGGACTGTTTACCGCGTTTGATCAATATTCAAGGCATCGGGCAAACGAGGTGACGATAGAATCTGCACCAGAATGCAACACTTGCACGCTTCGGCACCAGGCATATGCCCGCAGCAAGAAACTGCGGGACGAAAATCGATTGACGCCCGGCAATGGCTTGAAACGTCCGGAATCGCAGTCTCACAAACAATAGTCGGTGCAACCCATCGGGAAACTGTCAAGCTGCTCAAAGAGCAGGTTTACGGGCCCGCATATGGTTCGGCCTAAGTTCGCCACGATCAACCACAACCTTCAAAGCGTGCCAAACGTCGATCGAATGATCGACAAATTCCTGACCGACGGTTTTAACCAGGCGTTCGTAGAGCGGACCTGAAAGAGCCTCGCACTCCTTACTCACTAGCGGTTTGTACCAGGCATTGCGATCGGTCATCTGGATGTCATTGAACCCCGCCTCTGCCATGGCCTTCCGGTAACGGGCCGGCGATCCCATGCCGAAACCCAGATCCTCCAGTTCGATGTATTTCTCCAGTTCCGCAGAGAACGGTCCCTCGGTACTCGACATCCAATCACAAGCCGCAAGAACACCGCCGGGAGCAAGTACCCTAAAAATATCTTCGAACAGCGCCTCCTTGTCGCCTATATGGATCATGGCATCCTTGCTGAACACCACGTCGAAAGAACCTTCCTCGAAAGGTAGAGGACCGGGCACGACACACTCGAACCTGAGCCGCTCTCCCAGATCCATTTGCTTGGCACGGTTGGAGGCGCGCTCGATGAGGCCCGGGTCAACATCAACTCCGACGATTTGCTCAGGATTAAAGGATTCAGCCAAAAACTGGCCAATTCCACCGGTACCGCAACCAATGTCGAGAACCGTCTTGCCGGAAAGTTCGATACCATCAACGATCATCCTAATCTCATCAGGCCCTCCGGGGGACAAGAAACCATCTCCCCACACCTGTTCCAGGAGAGAAACCATGGCGTCATCGTATTCCTGGGATTGCTCAGAGGTCATGGTTGCGCCTGTCCTGGTTCAATTCGAGAGGTGAATTCGTACAACGGCTGCCAACAGAAGCAGCAATGAAAATCCAACCGTAGAATTGCACATTGCCCAAGATTGGGCCAACACTTCGTTCGATTTGACTTTTACCGATCCGGCACACCTGGTCAGTTCAGGCCATCCGTTCACCGCCCCCCCGCCAGCCAGCATCTGCGGCTTTCATTATGAGTGTCAAATGGATACAAGCTGACAGCTTTGGTCCAGGCAACAGGGTGAGCGTCACGTCCAGAAGAGCAGTTAGGTTCGATGAAAACCAAAGATATCACAAATGCCAACCGCGCTGCTTGGGACGAAGCGGCGCCGCTGCACCGCAGCCAGAACATGGAACACCTGAAGGCCGCGTTCAGCGAGCCCGGTTACTCATGCCTCGACAAAGTTGAAACCGCGGTCTTGCTGGCGCTCGACGTCGGTGGAAAAGACGTCGCTCAGCTTTGCTGCAATAACGGCCGGGAATTGCTCTCGGTGAAGAATATCGGAGCTGGTCGATGTGTCGGGTTTGACGGTGCGGCAGGGTTCATTGATCAGGCCCGCGAGTTGGCCGTTGCGGGCGGCATCGATTGCACTTTCGTCTGCACGGATATCTACGACATCGATCCGGCTCATAACGGCATGTTCGATCTGGTTACCGTCACCATCGGTGTCTTGAGCTGGATGCCCGATCTTGCCGGCTTCTTCGGGGTGGCGGAGCGCATGCTGCGGCCGGGCGGCGCGATGTTCATCTACGAGCAGCATCCGATCCTGGAGATGGTAGAGCCTGGAAAGCCCGAAGACCCCATTGTCTGGGAATTCTCGTATTTCAGGCGGGAACCTATCATCGATTCGGATGGATTGGACTACTACGGCGGCGGCACATACAAATCGAAACCGCTCTATTCCTATGTCCACAAGATATCAGACGTCATCACGGCTGGGATCAAAGTCGGGTTCGTCGTCGAACACTTTCAGGAGCGACCGGAGCACATCTCCAATACCTGGTACAATGTCGAACAGCACGAGCCTCAGCTCCCAATGAGCTTCACGCTTGTATTCCGGAAACCACCCCTCGTGGATGGAAAATAGGAAGGCGCAATTTTCGGGGGATGAAATTGATGCCGGGCAGTTGGAAGACAGTGTTCGGCAGGATGTGGTAATTTCGGATGTTCTGTATGCGAATAAGGGTGCCTAGGCGGAGAGAATTGGCGGCCTTGTGCGAACTATGTCTCAGGTCAAGCGAAGCCTTCCATATGACCGTGAATAGCGTGTGTGTTCCCTGCGGTTCTGAGCCGGAGCTTGCGCAGTCCCTTCAACTCCGGAAATTTAATGGTATGCTTCTGCACGGCAAAACCTGCGTGCAGCGCACTCCCGCAAGAGCGGGTTCACAACGGTTTTTCAATTCAGCCAGCGGCACTCCGGCCATGACCGATATCGCCGTTTGCTCCGCATGAAACGTAAGTTTCGACAAGACGTCTCGTGCTACGCCAGCGCGTAAGCACAGGAAAATGATATCAGATGACGCGACCAAATCTTGATTGGGGGCAACACGAACATTTGCAAACTTCTGACAGAGGGCATCCGACACGGGTTCACTGCGGCGTGATACAATAATTGGAACATTCTTGGTGGCCAACGTCCGAACCATTGGCGCGGTAATTGTCCCGGTCCCAAGAAATCCGACTTGCTCCATCTCATATTCTCCCAGTGGGTCGGAGTGCTCGAACCAAAATACGCCGCCGACATAATGGCTCTCAAGGTAAGAGGGTCATCTCATACGTACGAGAACGATTTTCAACGTTGCCTCAGCGACCTAAGCGTTCCCGACAATAGATAGCACCGTACCTGAGAATTCATTTGGTCCCACAGCACGTGGCCCCGTCATCGCTGGGCGGGACCGTCGCAGTCCTTGATGGCGAGCATCGTTGTGAAGCTTGGTTCGCCGGCCCTTCGCGCTTGTGGTCGGTCGTGCCGAAATCGACGAGGCAGCGATGGTATCCGACCAGGCGTTGGTCGAGGTGATAAGCTAAATAGGATCCGATGCTCGAGATCGGCAGGCTCTCGCGATCGCCACCTTGCCGATAATGGCCAGACATTGTGCGTGGCGCAGAACCGAATTCGGTGCACTACGCGTGTCTCGAATTCGCATTGTAGCCCTTCGCGACCGTTGGTCGTTGGTCGGCTTCAGGGATTGGCCGGTCGCACGACCCTCGCGGCTATTCACACGCCACTCAGAGGTCGCAGCTCTCGGCATGCGCAGACGGAAACCTCCCAACAATACGCTGTTTGGTGGTTGCTACTGGGTAGCTAGAGGCGAGCCGCAATCGACGGCTTGATCAGGCGACTCTGTAACAAATTGACTTAATTGCTAAATTTGTTAGCGGAGGAGGGTCTTGAACCCCCGACACGCGGATAACAATGCCACAATTGCCGTCTGGTGTCCGCGGTTCTTGAGCATCACAATAGTGAATCTGAGAATTATCTCAGAGATCCTCGTACCTGCGGTTTTATCCATATCTTCTTTCTGCCGTCCGCCGATGCAGCAACTGATCCGGTCGCAGATTGAGATAACGCCGCAACATCTTCCGATCCTTGTGGCCTGTGACTAGCGATACCTCGGGGATGTCAAAACCGGCTTCAAACAGGCGGCTTGTCGCCTCGTGTCCAAGGTCGTAGAAGCGAAGGTCTTCAATTCCCAACTCGCGACATGCGCGCCTGAACGCTGTTCCAAGGGATCGGCCATTGTAAGGGAAGGCGCGCTCCGTTGACGGCGCATGAAGACGCTGCCCCTTGCGGCGAACTTGCGCGCGCCAGTAACCGGAGGGAAGCTTGTTGTAAGTTGCCATATGGCGGACGCTATCTGATATCAAACATCATGCACAAAACGTGCACACGGAAGCTGCGAATTGGCGCGCAAAGATGAGAACAGATGCGATCAAAAGTGTGCACGTTCTCCCTCGTTCATACTGAATTCAAAGGAAAATCGTTGCAGGATCAATCATATACGTTCTCTGTCGCCCCTATGATGGAGTGGACTGATCGGCATTGCCGCTATTTCCACCGGATTTTAACTCGCCATACGCTGCTCTACACCGAGATGATCACGTCAGGCGCCATCATCCACGGTGACCGCGCGCGTTTGCTCGGCTTCGACCCCGTGGAGCGTCCGGTTGCGCTGCAGCTTGGCGGCGCAGAGCCGGACGAGTTGGCAGAGGCAGGCCAAATCGGCGCCGCTTTTGGCTACGATGAGATCAATCTCAAAGTCGGCTGCCCGTCCGACCGCGGAAAGTCGGGTGGGTTCGGCGCCGGTTTGATGGCCGAGCCCGCGCTTGTGGCGCGCTGCCTCCACGCGATGCAGGACGCGGTGGATAGGCCCGTCACCGTCAAGTGCCGCATCGGCATCGACGACCAGGACACCGGGGCCGACCTCGACCGCTTCGTCGAGACCGTCGCCACGGCTGGCACGACAACCGTGATCGTGCATGCCCGCAAGGCTTGGCTCGAGGGCCTCAGCGCGAAGCAGAACCGGGAAATCCCGCCCCTCGACTACGACCGCGTCTACCGGCTGAAAGATACGTTTCCCGATCTGCGGATCGTGGTCAACGGTGGCGTTGCGTCGCTCGCGGCCGCGGCTGAGCACATTGCGCACGTCGATGGCGTGATGATGGGCCGCTCCGCCTATCACCAACCCTACCTGCTGGCCGATGTCGACCGGCTCATCTTCAACGATCCGACCGAGCCGCCGACGCGTGCCGAAACCATCCAACGTCTAGTGCCCTACGTGGAGCGTGCCCTTGTGCACGGCACCCGCCTCAATCAGATTACACGCCACATCCTAGGCCTCTATCACGGCCAACCCGGCGCCCGCGCTTTTCGTCGCCACCTGAGCGAAAATGCCTGGCGACCGGGTGCCGGAACTGCAATCCTCACCGATGCCATTGCCCACATTCAATCACCGCCCGGTGCCGGCCTCTCGGAAGCCGCGGAATAGCGACAGCTTACTCTAGAACCAGGGTGCCCATGCTCGATCTTTCCATTAGCGAATTCGCGCTCCTGGTTGCAGCTCTCGCCGGCGCCGGCCTCATCACTGGTCTGCTGGCGGGCCTCCTCGGTATTGGCGGCGGCGGCGTGCTCGTGCCCGTACTTTTCGATGTGTTCCGCGCCATCGGCGTCGACGATGCGGTCCGCATGCACTTGGCGGTCGGTACTGCGCTTGCCGTCATTATTCCAACATCGCTCAGGTCCTTTACCGCGCACCGCGCCAAGGGCGCCGTCGACATGGACATCGTTCGCTCCATGGCCATTCCAGTGGTCATCGGTGTCCTCCTCGGCAGTGTGATTGCGCGCTATTCAAGCGACGTCGCCCTCAAGATCGTTTGGATCGTGACGGCAACCATCATGGCCGTAAAGTTGATCGGCGGGCGTGCCGACTGGCGTCTTGGCGATGATATCCCGGGACAGCCGTTCAGGGTCCTCTACGGCACGTTCATCGGCGTCATTTCCACACTCATGAGCATTGGCGGCGGGGTTTTCGTCACCACCATGATGACGCTCTACGGCCGCACCATTCACCAGGCCGTGGCGACATCGTCGGGCTTCGGTCCCATGATCGCCATCCCTGGCGCCATCGGCTTTGCCTGGGCGGGCTGGGGCGCGAGCGGCCTGCCGCCCGGTTCGCTCGGCTATGTGAGCCTGCTCGGCGCCATGCTGATCGTGCCGGCGAGCGTATTGGCCGCCCCCATCGGCGTGCGACTGGCGCATGGTTTTGAGCGGCGCACGCTGGAACTCGCCTTTGGTGGTTTTCTAACCATCATCGCCCTGCGTTTCCTGATCAGCCTCATCGCCTAGCTCGAAATTTTTGCGGGGCCATTTGGTCCCTCCCGCGACGCTTCGGTGCACGGCCCATGCCGCTAAACGATAATTTTCCATGATTCGCGGGTCCAAATCTTGGGGAGCAGGTCGGTCCAGCTTCACAGCGCGTCCAACGTTAATCGTCGGAGGGATCAGTTTTTTATTTTGGTCCCGCTTCTGGACGAGTTCAAAGTCAAGGATTCATGAGGGCTTCGTCGAATTCGACTTCGGCTCTCAGAAATGCTCAGGTGAATATTTTAGAAGCTATTCACAACCGACGTCAGTTCGTTGGCAGACTGTGATCTGGCCACGCGTTTCCGACGCCCAACCATCTACTGACTCTACTTCTGCTTTTCGAACTTGATCCGCTTGGCACCGTCCGGGACAGATGCACTGAATTGACTGTCGTCGGCCGTCCCGTTTATGCTCCACTTGTCGAGCGCAGCCAGAAATTCAGGTTTTTCGGGTCTGTTTACATAGGTGATCGCGAAGCGGCGCGGAACTGGTGACGCGTCGGCCTGAATCCAGATCTGCCAATCAGCACCCGTGCTCTCAAATGAGAGATGGTGGCTATTCACTCCCTTGACCAACCGCACGCCGAGATACTGCGCGGAAATGATACTCTCCTTGAAGGTCTGACCGACATTAGAATAGAGCAAGTCTGCAAGTGGAAGTTGCGCCTCGTACTTTTCGATCAACTCATCCAGCAGCGCGTCCGTGTTGCCCTTGAAGTCCAGTTCCATGTACTGGTTCGCATGGGCCAATGAGACTGTAAATTTTGATCCATCAAACCAAGCGGACCGCACGGCTCTGTCGTCCGAGATTGAAACTGCTCGGAGTTGATTCGGCCGCTTTATGAGTACCCTCACTTTGCGGGCCACTTTGATCTTGATCCCCGATTTCTGCACTTCATCAAAGAACGTATGCGCCCGGAACGAAATGGTCTTCGCGGTGGTGAGATAGTCGGACATGCCTTGCAGGACTTGCAATGCTTTTTCGTCCATTGGGCCGGCATCTTGGGATTTTGCCTCGACGGCAAACCCGACAATAGTGATTGCGAAAAGCGGAGCAGCCGTGATGCGGGCCACTTGACGACCGAACATTCCAATATTCATGCCAATCATGACGTGTTACCTTTTCCAAAGACTGATTCACCTAGCGGCGGCGCGAGACGCGGCGCGACGTTCGTCGCGACGTTCGACGAACGCTGCCAGCTACCGGTGCCCTAGAATGGCAGCACGAATTGGTGCGCGGCGAGACCGGATGAGAATGACAGCAATGGATCTGTATGACCCCGTCCGCCGCGACGTTCTGGATCGCAATGCGCAACGGGTTGCTCATTGTTCCTTCGATTGGAGCCGCAGATGCGCCATTGGAACAAAAACCAACGATAGCAATGACCGATAAAGCTGATGCGATGCGGTATCCAAGTCTGATAGCAGTAGTGAAGTGCATAATCCCTCCTCCTCTGTCGTCGACGAAACTGCGGCGGGTCTTGCCGCCAGTTGTCAGCGTCTTCATCACCCAGGCAATGTTGAAATCGGCGCCGTCTGTTCGATCGAGCCCGATCACATCACCGAACATTTCCTCCAAGACTTGGCATATTAACTAAGCACACGGCGTCATTCCATGACTTCTTTAGGAGAGGATCATATTTGTGGCCGTTTGTCTGGTCATTTAGCGAGAAATTGTGCCAAGATATTCGATCAATGATTTTCGGTTCTATTTGTCCGTACCAAGATTGCAAATTCCGCGGTATGTCTCCGGCGGCAGCCAAAAGAGCAGTGAGCGGAGGAAAAAGTAGCTATCTCGTAAGATCCAAACATGTCGGACAGACGTTGCGTTTTCGAGACCTAGGCGACTTCGGTGATTGGGTGCTCAGCGCCGATACGTTACGTGCCGCGATTACCAGGATCTGCTGTGGTAACGATTGTTTTCGGACCCATACCGAGTTGAAGCTCGCTGAACATGGCCCACAGGCCAACCTTAGCTATAGAGTGACCGCTCCTCTCGGACACGGCCGCAGCCATGCTTCATGCACGAGCCTTGCCCGACTACTGGATCTCTTGCGCGAGTTTCTAGTCTCGGACCTTTCCCCTCGGCGAATTATCATCGACGATGGCAGCTTCGTCACGAGCGCAGAGTTCGAGCAGTTTTTCGGATTGCAATATTATTGTACGGGGTCGGACAAATTGCATTCTGTTTGACCGATCGCTCATTTGTCTTTCAAAATCGCACGGCCAACAATTTTCTGATGGCCATGTGTGTGTGCGACTTTCCTCTCCAAAGAAAGCGCCCTCGTCAGACGACTTGCCCGGTTCGTCGAGGGACTATGCGAGACAATGCTTTTGGAACAGTTTCCAAGCATAGAGGCCGTCTCAAGCAAGCTTGGCCCGGGCGAGCGAACGCTGCAACGTCAACTCAAGCAGCAGGATGTCTTGTTTTCCGAGATCACGGAAGGAATCCTCAAGCAGGGTGCCCTCCAACCTCTCCAAGCCACGAATGCACCCATCTTGCAGATTGCGTTCACGCTTTGATCCGGCAGCATCCCTGACACTATCTCTCATGTGTTTCCACCGGAACGCGAAGCAGCGCCATTGAGCGGCCGCAACGAACACGGTCCAGGAGCGATCTATACGTGCGACCGTATCGTCTCAGTCGCCTCAGCAGATCCCCCTTGGTTCACCGGGAGATTTGCAGCCGCGCCAGCAATGCCGGTCTCCCGCCGTGCGAGACGTTCTTGGGTCGCCATTTCCACGCACTTGATAAAATCGTCGGCTGACTTTGCCACCAAGGCCAAATCCGCTTACTTCGCTACTCTATCTTTGGCAACCGATACAAATCGACATTATTCTCGGTTATGGGCAGTCCGATCGGTGCGAAAATAGTCCAGTTTCCAATCGTTCGCTGAACCTTTGCCGACCAAGTATGATTCACCTGGCGGAACCCGGAATGAGTCGACGAGCGGCCTTCGTTTCGTTGTTTCGCGAATCAAATTTGAAACTTTGTCATTAAATGGCCAGGTGCATACCCACGAAGCGATCTTCGATGCGATGGAGCGTAAATGGGTCTATGCCACCACCGGGTTACGCATGACGGTGCGCTTTTGCGGCGGTTGGGATTTTAAAGCCAAGGACGCCAACGCCCGCCCGCCGACCAATGTCGGTTACGCAAAGGGCGTGCCGATGGGCGGCGATCTTACCAATGGTCCCGAGGGTAAGGCATGATCCCTCCCAGTCGCCGTACGCAAGGACCCGTTAAACGCGTTTTTGGTTGATCGGAGTGGCGAACAGTGGCTCAGCCGCGTCGTACACGGCCCGGTAGCGGTGATGGCGCCGGCCAGTGCAATTGGCTAATGGCCATTTTAGGGTGCAACCCAAACGTAAACA
>JAUVMS010000453.1 GCA_030600135.1 Hyphomicrobiales bacterium
TGCTGGTCACAGAATCGGCGTTCGGTCACGTTGCTGAACAAACGCGCGACCATGTAGGCGCGGCTTTGACCTAGCGCAACTGTCTCATTTCTTCAGCGATTTGCAGAATGGCGGGCGCATTGAGCGCGACGCCGAATTCGTCGTCGTCCGGGCACGGTCAATTGAGTTCCCCAACGCCTAAGTTCAGCCCCAAAGGCCCCCCATCGTAACGTATGGTGTTTGTGCTTGGCGTCCGGGGAAGCGTAAGCACCGCAAATTGTAGCGGCTTACGAGTTCAAACATGATCCGAGACACACCTCGCTCCGGACTCCGGAGGGTGTTTCACATCGTCCCGGCGGCAATTGTTGGCTTTTGCGTGAGCGTATCGAGCGCACACTCCGACTCACGCGCTCATGCTGTCGACGAGTCCCTCCTCAAGACCATCGAAAGATTGGAACGCCTCATAGAGTCGCTCGAGCGTCAGCTCGAATCACGGCCCCAAGCGGATGCAAACCTGGACACCACGCGTCGGAACTTGCGCGGCACATCTCAGCCCCCCGGACACACAGAATTTCGCCATGACGGGAGCCTTGCAGCACGCATTTTGCGACTGGGCGAAGCAGCGCTCGGACGTGGCGAACGAGAAAAGGCGGCGTTTCATTTCCAAACCGTCGCGCGTCGTTTTCCGCAAACCCGGCATGCCTGGGCCGCACGGCGCCGTTTATCTCAGTTGATCACGATGAACGGTCTCCGTTCAGCGCGCCGCCCTGAGGGCGACTGGAGCCGCTCGACCGGTTCGCGCATCCGCCAAACCGACGTGCTGGACGAAGCAGCGGCGCGCATCGCCACGCTCGACGAGACCGCATCTTTGGCGCTGGCAAGGTCGAGCGCTGGTCGCGATCAGGTCGCTCGCGAATCGAATAGTCGGATGGCGCGCGATGTCGTCGGCGAAAACTATGGCAACGACAATGGCGGTTCCTATGGTAGCGATATGCCACGGACCGCTTCTCGCAGCGATTTCAAGAGCCAGATTGGCGACCGTGTCTTTTTCGAATCTGGCAGCTCACGCTTGGATGAGCGGTCGCAGTCGCTCTTGGAAGGACAAGTCGGCTGGATCCTGCAGAATCCATCGGCTCTCGTTCGCATCGAAGGTCATGCAGACGAACCCGGCTCGCGCCGCCAGAACTTTGAACTGGCGGCCAGCCGTGCCGAGGCGGTTCGGGCGTACTTTCTTGCTCATGGCGTGCCAGCTGTGCGAATCACCGTGGCCTCGTTCGGGCGCAAGCGTCGCGTCGCACTGTGCGAGAGTTCGGCCTGCGCGAAACAAAATAGGCGCGTTGTCACAGTGGTTGAGATGGGCGATAACGCGCAAGAACCCCCGTCGTGGTCGCGCCGCCACAGTCGCGGCCTACGCCTGCCGCGAGGGAGTTAGCGGTGTTGCTGCAAATCATGCTATCTCCAGGGCGACTTCCGGTCCCGGGCTGCGAGGCTCAGATAACGCGTTGACCGGGCCGGCTGATGTTTCGAGGTTGGCAAGCCGAGACCAAAGGGGCGCCCACTGATCGCTCCAATTTTTGGGGCACGGGTTGCGATCTGAAGGAAATGGGCAATCGATGAAGACCAAATTGGCAACCGTCGGGTTGTTTATCGCTGCCATGCTGCTTGTGTCGGAGTGGTTCCAGTCGCAAGCCCAGGCGCAGTCTAGCCAGGGCGGAGCCTCGGACGTGGCGGCGCTGCGCCAACGGGTCGACCAGCTCGAAGAGCAGCTCGTTGAGATGCAAGTGGTGATTGGCACGCTCGAATCGCTCGCCAAAGGTGGTGTCACGTCCGCACGCTCGGCAATGCCGCAAGACGGTTTTGGTGGTCAGGCGTCGAGCGATCTGGCCTTTCGATTGGGTGCTGTTGAAATGCAAATTCAGGCCCTTTCGCAACAGATTCAACAGCTTGGAAGCCGCAGTGGGACAAGTGGCCAATTCGCACCAACCAACTACGATCGCTCGGGCGCCGGCACGGCTGTCGAGGGCTATCGCGCACAATCCAACCAACCGGACGGCGGGGGCGAAACTTCATTCGGCTCGCTGAGCATCACCCAGGGCGGTGCTGATCCGATCGGTAAGATGATCCAGGGCGACCAACAGGTTGCTGCCTTTGGGGCAGGGAATTCTGAACAGGCCTACGAGCAGGCCTACGGCTTTCTCCTGCAGCAGAACTATGGGGCTGCTGAGGCCGCCTTTAGCGACTTTCTGGCGCGCTTTCCAAACGACAATCTGGCCGGCAACGCGCAATACTGGTTGGGGGAGTCCCACTATGTGCGTGGGCAGTACCGCCGCGCCGCGGGTGCATTCTTGAAGGGCTACAAGACCTACAAGTCCAGCCCCAAGGCGCAAGACAGTTTGCTTAAGCTCGCAATGTCACTGAGCCGGCTCGGTCAAAAGGATGTCGCCTGCACGACGTTTGGAGAATTTGGCCAGCGCTTTCCCTCCGCGCCATCGCATATGCGACAGCGCGCCAAGGCCGAGCGCAAGCGCGCGGGCTGCTGACGACATCACAATGCGTTGATCGAGATGAAGCCAGAACTGTTCAGCGATGAGGAGCTGTTGGTTCTCTTCGCTGACCTGAAACAATTCCGCAGAATTTTGGTGGCCGTCTCCGGCGGCCCCGACAGCATGGCGCTGATGCATCTCCTCGCCCGTTGGTCGGCCATCGAGGGCATTTCGGTGCCGGATATCTATGTTGCGAGCGTCGATCACGGCCTGCGCCCTGAGGCATCAGGAGAGGCGGAGATGGTGGCTGGCATCGCCAAGTCCCTTGGCTTTGGCCACACCACGCTACGCTGGTCGGGTCCCTATCCAGAGACGGGCCGGCAGGAAGCAGCGCGCAAGGCCCGCTACCGTCTGTTGGCCGAATTTGCCCACCGCCAAGTCTTCGATGCCATCGTTGTCGCCCATCACCTCGACGACCAGGCCGAAACCGTCCTGATGCGGCTTGCCCGCGGTGGCGGAGTGGACGGGCTGGCGGCCATGGCCGAGCGCACGGAAATCGAAGGTGTCGCCTTGCTTCGGCCTCTTCTCGAGCAACCAAAAGCGCGGCTCGCCGCCGCCCTCCAAGCGGCGGACATCAAGTGGTGTCACGATCCAACCAACGACGATTTGGCTTACGAGCGCACGCGCATTCGAAGGGCAATGCCAGCCCTTGCCGAAATTGGCCTGACGGCCGCTCAGCTTGCCCGCACCGCCGCCCGCCTAAGGCGCGCGCGCGCGGCGCTCGAGCTGCAAACAGACGCAATCTTGCAGGCGTGTCCGCAAATTGGCCGGGACCTGAACGGCGCCGGATTTGCCCGCCTGCCTCGAACGGCTTTCAAATCGGCGCCGGCGGAAATCCGCATTCGCCTCCTTGCTCGTTTGCTGGCGGTCGTAACAGGTCACGACTTCCCGCGCCTCTCCAAGTTGGAGGCGCTGGCCGACACACTCGACCA
>JAUVMS010000048.1 GCA_030600135.1 Hyphomicrobiales bacterium
ATATTTACACGATCGCTGCTGCCGTTACTGCTCTCGATAACATCGAATGCAAGTTGCTGCAGGTAAAAGAACACCTCGAAGATCTATTGAACAGTGGTCAACCGGTCGACTACGACAAGATCGAAGACGCCATTCAGTATCTTGCCGAGCAGGTCAATCTGACGATTGAGCAACTAGACGAACATTGCATCAATCTTATGAGAGACTCCCGCATCAGCATCCATTTCTCGGAGATCGACGGGCCAGACTCGGCCAAGGCTGGCATCGACCTGACACTGATCTCGCTGGACAAGATCATGTGCTACAAGGTGCGCAAGAACGGTGCGAGCCTAACGGACTGGATCGAGTTCACGGAAAACTTCGCCCGCATCGTTCATAGCAACGTGCACATCATTTCGAGCCTGATGCTCGCCCTGTTCGCCTCGCGCGACTACACCAACGAGGTCACAAAATTCGCGTTTCCACAAACCGCGCTCTCGCATGGTAGCGCCCCGAGCGTTCCCGCTGTCAGCCGTGTGGCAAATGACTTCGATCGGTACGCACAGACAAGCCCGACGGACGATCTGGCAAATCTCGATTTCAAGCATTCGGCAATTCGGGCGCATGACGCGCACGCTGGCAATTCGCACCAAAGTCTGATGGACCTTTTGCAGGATATCCGCGAACACGCAGCGGTATAGCTCAGCGAAATCAATAGACCAAAGGGCAATCCCTACCCTGCACCGAGATTTGGCCTGCCATACGTTTGGCAGGCCTTTGATTGCCCGTGACGCACCGCCTCAATCGCAAGAAAAGTGATCCGGTTTTTACGCTCGCCAACAATGTAGGGCGCACTACCGATTATCATTTTCCAATTTCCAACCAATCACTTAACCGAAATGTCACAGGGCGCCGCAGCCTTCCAGAACTTCCGTGCACCACAATTGTAGACTGTTGCGTGATTAGGCTATTATTCGCGCCTCAGCGGGAGCGAGGAGACAATGCCATGATGAAACTTCGGGCAGCCATCCTCTTGGCAACGTTCATTGCGTCACTTGTCCCTCTTAGCGCAAACGCCGCAAAGCGCGTCGCACTTATCGTGGCAAACGGCGCTTATCGTCATTCGGGCGAACTCGAAAACCCAACCCACGATGCCCGCTTGCTGGCTTCATCACTGCGCCAAGCGCGCTTCGAGGTTCTCGTGCGCACCGACGTCAGTCTCAAGGCGATGAAGTCGGCGTTTCGCGAGTTTACCGGCAAGATCAAGGGCTATGGCCCAGACACCATTGGCCTATTTTACTATTCCGGTCACGGTACGCAGGTCAACGGCCGCAATTATCTGATCCCCGTCGACGCCAACATCGAGAACGAGGCCGAGGTCGACAGCGAAGCGGTTTCCGCGGTGGGGCTGATGGCTGAGCTCGAGGGCGCGGCAAACAATATGAACATCGTCATCCTCGATTCCTGCCGCAACAATCCCTTCAAGCGCGGCTACCGCGCCCAAGTCCGTGGCCTCGCGCGCATGGATGCCCCGCGAAGCACCTTGATCGCCTATTCCACCGAACCCGGCAATGTCGCCCTCGACGGCTCGCAGGGCTATAGCCCCTACGCCATCGCGCTCCATCGCGCCATGCGCCGACCCGGCATCGCCGTCGAGCAGGCCTTTAAACTGGTCCGCAACGAGGTGAGCGAGGTCACCGGCGGCAAGCAAACACCATGGGAAGAATCGTCACTATTCGGTGACTTTTTCTTTGTGTCAAAGGATGCTGGTGCCAGTTCAGAAGGCCAGGCAATTCCGCCACCGCCGGCCTGGGACATCGCCGCATTTTCGCTGGAGGCAACGACGTGGAAGGATATTCGCGCGAGCCGCGACCCGGAATCCTATCGCAGCTATTTGAAAAAGCACCCTGCCGGCACCTTTGCACTGTTGGCCACCGAGCAACTTGAGCGCCTCGCAGAAGAAGAACAGAACGCCGCGGACAAGGCGGAAGGACCGGCAAGCGCGGGCGTCTATTTCATGGATGATTTTGACGGCGATGAACTTGCAAAGCATTGGGACGTAATGACCCCCGACGAGGATGCATACATCGTCGAGGATGGCCGGTTTACTGTTCTATTGACTGATATCGAGAAACCGTCGATGGAGAACACGCCCAATATTCTCCGTTTACTGAAGCCCGTTCCGAAGGGCGATTGGACCATCACCATGAAGCTCGATTTCGCTCCTCAAACCATGTCGGAATGGCTGAGCATGGGCCTCGCTCGTCGCGACGGCCGTGGCATGATGTCAACCTTCGAGGTCCGCACTTCGAACTATGGCCGCGACACCAGATTTTATTTCCGCGGCGACAAAAAGTCCCGAAAGGAGAGTAAATTCACTCAAGAAGTTTACCGGATCTGGGTTGATGACGCCCGTAGTATCGCCGCCCGCACGGAGCACTACTCCTCCAAAGTGAAATCCGTCTTGCTTCGGCTTGAAAAGAAAGGTCGACGCTATATCGCCGCCGGGAAACTGGAGCCAGTTGACACGAAAGATGAAAAAGCTCCTGCAAAGGACTGGGTCGAGTTGCCGAAACTTACCTCGCTACGCCTGCCAGGCGACAAATTCACCTTCCTGTTTCGCACCAGCCGATCGGACGGATCACTGCCCACCGGAACCGAAGGCCTCGTGAACGTCGACTGGATCAAGATCGAAACCCCTGGCGCAAAGGCAGCCGACGCAAATCAGTGATGTGGACGACGTGGCGGGCAGGCCGATTGAAACGGCAACGGAACTCGGGGCCACCAAGCTCCAACTGAGTAGGAGTTAACAACAGGGGCCGCCGAGAACTCACAATCCAAATTGCCGTCGCCAAATCACCCACCAAAGGCATAGGTCCAGCCTGGACCCTACGGTCACGCGCAATTCGCATACTAGCTGGCAGACACGAAACCGCACCGAATCGGCCTGCCAGTCATCACCAGGTCACGCCAAAGTTGGGACGTTCGGCTCGCACCTAGCTGGGCAGCGCACCCGAGGCTTTGGCAATGTGCGTCGCGATCGCATCCATCAAGGGTGGTGACAACGCGTCGTATGGTTCCAAACCCAGCTCCTTCAGCCGTGACCTGACAGCGCCCATCTGTTCCGGATCAGCACCCGACTCGATGATTGACGAGACAAATGCCGCAAACTCGGGCGCCGACCAACCTTGGTCGCGCGAGAGCTCGGTATGAATGAAGTCTAATCCATAGAAGGGATGGCCCTTGTTTTCGATACGGCCATACATATGCGTGCCGCAGACCTTGCAGGCATGACGTTGGATCGCCGCGTCGGTATCGACGATTTCGAGTTTATCGCCATTGGTTGCAACGCTGACGCTGTCGCGCGCCACAACCGCGACCATCGAGAACGTGGCGCCTTGCGGTTTCCAGCATTTCGTGCAGCCACAGACATGGTTGTGGGCACTCTGCGCATTGACGCTCACCGTTACCGGATTATGGCCGCACTTGCAGATGAGCGTGCCACCCGCGAAATTTTCAGCACCCGCCTGCACACCATTGTCGACTGACGGGTGGATTGAGGTTGAGCCAGACATGTCCGATATCCTCCCTTTGGTTCTTTAGGTAGCGAACTTTTTTCGCTATTTGTTAGTTGTGCGACATTGAACGTTGTGACGCAACCTGAGGCCGGCGAAGCAGCGCGCATGTTCGCGCCTGAACCGAGCGGTCACTGTATATCATCATTTTGCCACCAGAATATTCACCAACTCATTGGAAACAAAGAGATAAATCTATCGTTCAACTAGACGACCAAAGCACTCATCGGGAATTTGCTGTCAACCATGCTCCGCGATCATTTACTTCTTGGAACGAGTTCTTTTAGCAATCAATTTGCGACGAGCCGACAATGTGTCTGTGCATCCGCTCCCTTGGCATGGTCGCGGCGGTTGCCAACCTCGCTTCTTCATTGTTTGGCGCACCCAACAAACAGCCCCGCACGTCTCCCACGAATTCAATAAAAGAGCCGGCTAGGCTCATGCCCAACCGGCTCCAAGCAATCATTGATACGTGGGGATGCCTCTCAAGGCATTCGGCTCAATAGTAGTCCAACTCACCATGTCGCAGCCATTTGATGCGGGCGCGGTACGAGCGTACGAGGCAGCGTCGGTTGTGCCGGCACCGGTTGCGTTCTCTGAGCCAACGCCGCTGGTCACGTACGAATCGGCGATAGGCTCTGCGATGTCCGGTGCTGCGGATGTCGTACCGAGCGTTACTATAGGCTCTCGCCAATCTCCGATCGAGCCAAGACAGGCGCCAAGAGCGGCAGATCGTTGCTTCCGCGGGATGGTTCGCGGCGCGGCAGTCGAAACTTGGAGCCGCCGACGCCGCCGAAGGTGAAATCGCCATGATGCCGAGTGCCAGAATTCCAAGAATTGCCGAGCGCATGATCCTAGTTCCTTTCCTTAGCGGAGGTTCGAATTCGTCTTCGCTAGGTACGGTTCTGCCACGCGCGCCCTGAACCCATTCTGAGTGTCGTGTTCACCCAGCGTTCAGCACCCGGGCCGGTCGGCCAAGCACGAACACTGTTCGCCGATCGAGGTGGTACAATGAATTGCTCGAGTGTGGACGAACCCACTTGCTTGAACCCCACGTATCTTGCCATAGCATGCGCTAAGCTTGAGCAGCGAGCACGACACATGGCACAACGAATTCTCCTTCTGCTCGTCGGCCTAATGGCTGCGGTTGCCGCGTTCGCCATCATTTATGTGGTCGCACCGATACTCATACCAATGCTATTGGTGATCGCGGTGCTCGCGGTGATCACGGTTGCAATGCGGATGTTGGCCCGCCAGATTGCCCGCTTGCGCAACCGCCAGTGAAACGCCGGCGCGCTTGCCGAACGGCGGTCCAGTGCTTGCCTGGCGGACTTCGCCTGCTGAGCTTGCCGATCAGCGTCCCGCGTCGTGCCGGCCAGTCACTCCGTGTGTGAGCATCGAGAGTTGGGCCGCGAACAGAGCCGAAAGAGAGAAACGATGAGCCGAACTGTTTATGTCAATGGCGCCTATCTTGCCGAAGAAGACGCAAAGATTTCCGTGTTTGATCGCGGTTTTCTATTTGCCGATGGCGTCTACGAGGTTTCGTCCGTCCTGAAAGGCACCCTGATCGACAACGAGGCCCACTTGGCTCGGCTGCATCGCTCGCTGAATGAGCTCGAGATGGAACCACCGGCCTCCGATGAGGACATCGTTGCCACCCAGAAAGAGCTGATCGCCCGCAATGAGCTCGAGGAAGGCGTGATCTATTTGCAGGTCACACGAGGTGCGGCGGATCGCGACTTTACCTACCCTGAGGGCGCGACGCCCTCGCTCGTCATGTTCACCCAGGTCAAGAACCTGCTCGAGAGCCCGCAAGGCGCCAACGGCATCTCGGTCATAACCCTGCCGGACATCCGCTGGACACGACGCGACATCAAAACCGTCGGGCTCCTGGCACCATGCATGGCCAAGCAGGCCGCCAAGAAGGCGGGCGCTGACGACGCCTGGATGGTCGAGGATGGCCACATCACCGAGGGCAGCTCCAACAACGCCTACATCGTCGCCCACGACGGAACCGTCATTACCCGTCAGCTCGGCAACGAAATTCTTCACGGCATCACCAGAAAGGCTATTCTCAAGCTGGCCGAGACCATCCAAATCAAGATCGAGGAGCGCCCGTTCACGCCCGACGACGCCTATGACGCCGCTGAAGCGTTCATCACCTCGGCATCGACATTCGTCTGGCCGGTCGTCGAGATCGACGGCAATCCCATTGGCCACGGCAAAGTCGGCCCGGTGGCCCGCCGACTGCGCCAGCTCTATATCGAGATGGCACTTCAGGAGGTCGCCGAGCAGGCCAAGACATAGCGCGACGCTCGGCGAGGAAGGCGGTCATGGCCAACAAGAAACTGCTCATTGTCGCGCACGCCCCATCGCCCAATACAAAGGCGTTGTTTGACGCGGTTCTGCGTGGCGCGGGTAATCCGGCGATCGAGGGGGTCGATGTCACCGCAAAAAACCCGTTCGAGACCGGTCCGCAAGACGTGCAGGCAGCCAACGCGATCATCCTGGGCACGACCGAGAACCTCGGCTACATGAGCGGCGCGCTGAAGGATTTTTTCGACCGCGTCTATTATCCCTGCCTCGAGCGCACCCAGGGCCTGCCCTACGTCCTCTACATTCGCGCCGGTCACGACGGCACTGGCACCAGGCGTGGCGTCGAGACCATTGTCACGGGGTTGCGCTGGCGCGCGGTGCAGGACCCCCTCATTTGCCGCGGCGACTATGACGAGAAATTTGTCGCCCAGTGCGAGGAACTCGGCATGCTGATGGCGGCCGGCCTCGAAGCAGGGGTCTTTTGAGCCGCAAGCTCGACGCTGCTATCACGCACCACCTATCAAATATGCCACGGTTCACGCCCGAGCAGCGACAGCGGCGCTCCTGATCGCTTCGATATTGCGAGCGTAGTCTGCTGCTCCATCGCCTTTGAACACCGCCGAGCCGGCGACCAGCACATTTGCGCCCGCCCGGGCCACATCGCCGGCGGTTTCGGGCGAAACCCCGCCATCGACCTCGATGTCGATCGGCCGCTCGCCAACCAGCGACTTCACCTGGCGTATCTTCTCGACCACCGAAGGAATGAAGGCCTGCCCACCAAATCCGGGATTGACCGTCATCAGCAGGATGAGATCGAGCCGGTCGAGCACGTACTCGATAACGGACACTGGTGTGGACGGATTGAGCGACACGCCGGCCTTCTTGCCGAGGTCGCGTATTGCTTGGAGCGAGCGGTCGAGATGCGGCCCCGCCTCGGCGTGAACAGTGATGATATCGGCTCCGGCCTCGGCAAAACTGGTGAGATAGGAATCGGCAGGTGCAATCATCAAATGCACATCGAAAATCTTGTTCGAAGCACCACGGATCGCCTTCACCAAGAGCGGACCAAAGGTGATGTTTGGGACGAAATGGCCATCCATGACGTCGAGATGAATCCAGTCGGCGCCGGCATCGTCGACGTTTCGCACCTCTTCACCCAAGCGCGCAAAGTCAGCCGACAGGATCGACGGCGCGATCAGAATTTCGGGTTGCATGAGCACGTCTCCTCATCGGCTCGTGGCCAGTTTGATCATGTGTTTGGCACCAGCGCAACCACCAGAGCGATGGGCATCGCCGCCGAGCAGGCGCCGGCACAGTCACACCCATTGACAGACCGCCCCACACACGGTCCGATCGTCGCTGTCGACGATAAAAACGAGCGAGTGTCATGGAAGTTCCACAAGGGTTCGCGCCAATCTTTCGCACCAGTCCATACACCGAGACCATAGGACCGCTCTATTCACGCCGCGAAAGTGACCCTCTGGTGCTTGGGGTGCGCATTCTCGACAAGCATGCCAATGCGCGCGGCCTGGCCCATGGCGGGCTTCTGCTCACGCTCGCCGACACCGCGCTTGGGTATGTGCTGGCGTTCAGCGAAGATCCACCAGCAGGTATGATCACCGCGAGCTTGACGGCCGATTTTGCTGGCAGTGCGCGGGTTGGCGATTGGGTCGAAGCTCATGTCGATATCCAGAAATCCGGCCGCCGACTGGCCTTCGCCAATGCCTACTTGACTGTCGGTGATATCCGCATCATGAGGGCGAGCGCGGTGTTCGCGCGAACCGGCACGCTCGAACACAACAAGCAGCACGGACCGACTGATTAGACCCGACAAAGCATCGAATGGTGCGACGAGGAAACGAGATGAGCTTTCGCATTGGCGCTGACATCGGCGGCACCTTCACTGATCTCGTTATCGTCGAGGACGGTGGCACGAAATTCGAAATCGCCAAGGTTCTGACGACACCCGATCAACCGGACGAAGCCGTACTTCAAGGCGTGCGACACGTCCTGGAAAAGGTCGCCGTCTCGGGCGATGCCGTCGCCCAGGTGATCCACGGCACGACGCTCTTCACCAACGCCATAATCGAGCGCAAGGGTGCGCGCACCGCGTTGGTCACAACCAAGGGATTTCGCGACGCCATCGAAATCGCCCGCGAACATCGCTATGACATGTACGACTTGAGGATGCAGCGTCCCCTGCCACTGGCACCGCGGCACTTGCGCTTTGAGGTCGACGAGCGTGTTCTGGCGGACGGCTCCGTTCGAAAAGCCCTCGACGAAAGCGAGGTGCGGGCGCTTGCCGCCGTGCTCGCCGCCACCGATATCGAGGCCGTCGCCGTCTGCCTCCTGCATGCTTATGCCAACGATGCCCATGAACGCGCGACCGGTGAAATCCTGAGAGAGCTGCTGCCCGATGTGGCCATTACACTCTCCAGTGAACTGGTGCCGGAGTTGCGCGAATACGAACGCACCTCGACAACGCTGGTCAACGTCTATGTCAAAGGCATCGCAGAGCAATATCTCTCCCGCCTGCGCGGGCGCCTGACCGATGAAAGCGAGATTGCCGGCAACCTCTTTGTCATGCAGTCGAACGGCGGAGTTTGCGAGGTCGAGACGGCGACCCGTTTCCCGGCTCGGCTCATTGAATCGGGCCCCGCCGCCGGCGCGCTCGCCGCAGCGAGTTATGGCAAACTGCTCGGCCACAGGAATCTGCTGTCATTCGATATGGGCGGCACCACCGCAAAGGCCTGCCTCATCGTCGATGGCGAACCACTTGTCGCGCCCGACTTCGAGGTCGACCGCCAGTACCAATTCAAAAAAGGCAGCGGCTTTCCCGTCAAAGTCCCGGTCATCGAGATGATCGAGATTGGCACAGGCGGCGGCTCCCTCGCCCATGTCGACGCGCTCGCAAGATTGCAGGTGGGGCCCGGGAGCGCCGGCTCCAATCCTGGCCCGGCAAGCTATGGGCTGGGCGGAACGTCGCCAACTGTCACCGACGCCGATCTCGCTCTTGGCTATCTCGATCCCGGCTTCTTCCTTGGCGGCGCCATGACGCTCGACATGGATGCCGCACATGAGGCTGTTGAGCGCAACGTGGCAAAGCCACTCGACATGGAGCGAACGGCCGCGGCCTGGGGCATCCACCAACTGGCCAACGAGAGCATGGCCTCGGCTGCGCGCATGCATGCCATCGAGCGTGGCAAGGACATCGAGAAATTCCCGGTCTTCGCCTTTGGCGGCGCGGGGCCCGTGCATGCCTTTGGCGTTGCCCGCATTCTCGGGTGTCCGCAGGTGATCTACCCATTGAACGCCGGCGTCATGTCAGCCATTGGGTTTTTGACGGCACCACTGAGCTTCGACTTCGTTCGCACGCTCCAAGCCCCACTCGAAGACCTCGATTGGTCGCAGGCGATGGCCGCAATCGCAAAGATGGAGGACGACGGCCGACGGATCCTGTCGCGCACCGTCGCCGCCGACAGCATCACATTCGCCCGCTTTGCCGACATGCGCTATCGCAAGCAGGGCTATGAGATCAGAGTGCCCGTGCCAGCAGGCGTGCTCGACAAATCGAGCCACGCCGAGCTGCGGGACAATTTCGAACAAACCTACACCGAGATTTACGGCCACATCGTACCGAGCACTCCCATTGACGTCGTCTCCTGGCGCATCGTTGCATCGGGACCGAAGCCGGATCTCGACGTTGGTGATCACCAGGCCGGCCAATCAACCGACGCCGCCACGGCGCTGAAAGGCGAGCGCCCAATTTATCTCCCGTCAATTGGTGATTTTGCCGACGTCCCGGTGTTTGACCGGTATCGCCTAGGGGCCCGCGCAACGCTCCAAGGCCCGGCCGTGATTGAAGAGCGCGAGTCGACCGTCGTCATCAACGGCCCGGCGGCCATCGAAGTGGACCGGTGGGGCAATCTGCTGGCTGATTTGACACCCGCCGAATAGCGCCCACGAGCTTGACGAACAGGACAGAATTCCATGGATCAGGTCACACTGGACATACTCTGGAACCGGCTGATCGCCACCGTCAACGAGCAGGCGGCCGCGCTCATGCGGTCATCCTTCACCTCCATCGTGCGCGAGGCCGGCGACCTTTCGGCTGGCGTCTTCGATCAGCGTGGCCGCATGATCGCGCAGGCCGTCACCGGCACGCCTGGCCACATCAATTCCATGGCCACCGGCATGATTCATTTCCTGGAAACGTTTCCCATCGAAACCTTGTCGCCGGGCGATGTGCTCTTCACTAACGACCCTTGGAAAACCGCCTCCCAGCTCAACGACATCACCGTGGCAACGCCGGTATTTCGCGATGGCAAGGTCATCGCCTTCTTCGCCAACTGTTGCCACGCGCTCGATATTGGCGGACGCGGGCTCTCGGCCGACTCGCGCTCGGTCTTCGAGGAAGGCCTCTTTATCCCCATCATGAAACTCTACGACCGGGGCCAGCCGCAGCAAATCGTTCTCGACATGATTGCCGCCAACGTCCGCACCCCGGAGGAAGTTTTGGGCGACATCCATTCCCAGGTGGTGGGTAACGATGTGGGCGCCCGCCAGCTGCAGAAATTCATGGATGAGTTCGCCTTGGCCGACATTGAAACGCTGTCCGATGAAATCATCAAACGCTCGGAAACCGCCATGCGGACCCGCATTCGCGAACTCGCCGATGGCGAACATGTCTATGCGCTCACCATTGACGGTTTTGACGAGCCCATTGAGCTCAAGGCTCGGCTCATCATTTCCGGCGACGAGTTGACGGTCGATTTCGACGGCTCGTCCGGCGCCTCACCACTCGGCATCAACGTCTGCCTCAACTATACCCGCGCCTACACGACTTACGGTGTCAAATGCGCCATCTCGCCCGATGTGCCGAACAACGAGGGCAGCTTCCGCCCGGTCAAGGTGGTGGCACCCGAGGGAAGTCTGCTCAACGCGACCTATCCCTCCGCTGTCGGCGGCCGGCATTTGGTCGGCCACTTTCTGCCGTCGGCGGTAATGGGCGCACTTGCCGAGGCTTTGCCAGCCAACGTTATTGCCCCTGGGTTTGACGGCCTATGGGACACCCATATTGCAGGTAGGGCGCGACAATCCGGCGAGCATTTCTCCTACACCTGGTTCTCGGCTGGTGGGGCAGGCGCCATGGACGGCCGCGATGGTCTCTCGGCAACCGCCTATCCGAGCGGCATTGCCGGTGTCCCGGTCGAGGTCATGGAGAATATTGCACCAATCGTCGTCCATTGCCGAACCCTTCGCAATGGTTCAGGCGGTCCAGGCGCCTTTCGCGGCGGCCTCGGTCAGGATATGGACTTCGAAGTCATGACCGACGAGCCATTCCTCTTTTCCGGCCTCTACGAGCGCACACGCCATGCCGCACCGGGTCTTGCAGGTGGTGGGCCCGGAAAGGTCGGCCGCCTCTCGGCCAGCCCCGAAACCGATTTGCAACCCAAGGTCACACGAACACTGCCGCCTGACACGG
This sequence comes from Hyphomicrobiales bacterium, assembly GCA_030600135.1. GTDB lineage: Bacteria > Pseudomonadota > Alphaproteobacteria > Rhizobiales > JAUVMS01 > JAUVMS01. Next base: position 11,356 of record JAUVMS010000048.1, read on the forward strand.
TTGTCAGGCTTGAACTCCCAGGCGGTGGCGGTTACGGCTCTCCGCTCGAGCGCGATCCCGCAATGGTTCTGGCCGATGTCAGGGACGAATACATTTCAAGCGCACAAGCCCGTGACGTCTACGGCGTCATCGTCGACGAAGCAACATGGACCGTCGATGAGCACGCAACCACTGAACGCAGGGCACAACTTGGCGACCGCTAGCAGGCTGTTGAAGAACTCGGTGAGGTCGCGATGCGAGCGGAAATTGAGCGCTGGCAAGGAGCGTTGGCGCACGCTTGGGTTGGCATTTGGGCGGCAAGCGCCACAAAAGAGTGGTGGATCCCACGTCAAGCCGATGCGACGCTGCCCAGCGCTCAATTTTCGCCGCATCCCTTTGGGACACCGCGTTTTTTCGCCCCGGCC
>JAUVMS010000296.1 GCA_030600135.1 Hyphomicrobiales bacterium
GAACGATAAGGCTGACCTGAATTCTGAGACGGCCGAGCCCTTCATGCTCGCGTTGTTCCTGAACGTTTTCGATGACATCGATTACATCCAGTGCAGTCTCGACGCCGGAGAACTCGAAATAACCTCCGTCGACAAAGCGGTAGTATCTTGGTCCTTGTGGCGTTTGCCGTCGCGATTTACGAATGCTTCTCCTCCGCCGGCGGGCGCGTGGTTCGGCCGACCAGGACGCAGCCGGCAACACCCAGGGAAATCGCGCACTGACGCCAACCGCGGTTGAGAGCGCCACCGGTTGCTGGATCAGGCGCTGCAGTGTTCGCACGCGATCGCTCGTCTGTCGGCGGAAATGGAATGGCGAAAAGACCACGCGATTGCCGGTCCTGACTGACGTCGCATTCAAGATAAGCGCCGGTGCGAGCCCCGTTGGATCCCAGGCATTATAATAGCTTTCGGCAAACGGGTTGGTTGGCGCATCGGGCGCGGCGATGTCCCATGCACGCTCAAAGCTTGCTTCGAGCGCGCGGGCGCGATCGAACCTCGGGATCGGGTAGGGCACGATCCTTTGTACCAGATCCGGAAAGAATCCGGCCACGGTCAGCGGTGCCATGAAGTCGTTTGCCAAAAACCGCTCGATCCGGTCCTGATAATCAGTGCGCTGCGACGCGCCACGCTGACAATCATGATTTGCCGCCGGCTGTGCATAGGCTTTGACAAGCGATGAAAAGAGCGCGGCGCCGAGGCTACCACCCGACACCCCACTGATGGCAAAGACGTGTTGCGCGAAGCCGCCGCAGCGATCTTGCAGCCGCGCCAGTGTCGCAGCGGCTTGGTGCGCGGCATAGAGACCACCGCCCTGTGCCGCGACGATGTAGACGGGATAGTCACGGCCTTGGCTGGCGTAGTAGCTGCGGTCTGGCCGCGAGCCAACCCACTGCTGAAACGCCGCCGCTGCTCCCGGATACTTGCGGCCACGGACCTCCGCCTGGGTCGGCTTTGGCACCGGCGCCTGCTCTGGCCCGGCCGATCGTGTGATCATCTCCTGGTCGAGCGTACGAATGCGGTGGTTGTCATTGAGGTCGAACGCCGTTGCGATCAAGGCCATAATAACGATGACGGAAAGCACCGGCACGCTGGTGCGATCGTAGAAATTCGTCAACACGCCCAGGAAGAACGCCAGACAAATCACGAAGACATTGAAGATGGCGAGAGCACCCACATCGCCCGCGACCGCGCTCAATTCTCGCGGGTTGACGAAGAAGAACGCGATCAGGCCGCCAGCCAGTGCCAACGCCACCACCGAAAAGAAGCTGCGTGCACCAAGACTGAAGAGCAAACGGTTTGGCTTTTCATACTTCCATTGCTTGCGCAGCGAACGCAGATAGGTGATTACAATCAGCACGATGGCCATGAAAATGCAGATCGCCGCACCGATTTGCAGGACGTAGAAAGCCTCGTCCATTTGGCTCCGCGCAGCCGCCACCTCATCCAGGAGGCCGGGTATCTTTTCCTCGATGCTCTCCGGCACCGTGATGGATGGGATGCCGCCGGCAGCGCGCCAGAGCCCGATAGCCGCCGCAACCATCGGGACAATGGCAACAATGCGTGGCAGCCACTTGACGAGGAAACCACCGGCGCTGAGTTCGTTTTGCTGCCACAGCAACGTCAGGTTGCGCCCGATGTACCAAATGAGCAGCCCCTGCAAGGCAAGCGTCACAAATGCCAGTGCGATTTGAATGGCAGAATCGCCGAGCCCAAGCGCCATCGCCCGGTAAATCTCGAGCGCCTGGTCAGGCGTGCTCAACATGACGGCTGCCACGCCGGCAGCAATGATCGGCGCCCGCAGCACATAGAAGGGCGTGGCGATATGAACAAAGACGCTCTTTATCTTGTCGAGAACGCTCATGGATGACCCCCAACAGCAAACTGGCTGTGCGGAACTTAGCAGGATTAGCCAGGGTTTTTCACGACGATGTGGTCACTGCGGTTTTGCCGTGTGATAGCTGACGGGATTGGCGTCGTGCGCTTCGCCATTTTGCCCGAGGCGTATGTGCGCAGCGGCGCGAAACAACGCCGGTACTAGGCGATCCGAGGGTTAGGTGATCCGGGGCTTGGATAACTCAACCCGGTGCGTCACATCCAATCGATGCAAAGGGCGGGCGCCTTATTTCCTGAGCTCGATCCTGTCGACCTGGGCAATACGAGTTGTCACCGGCGATTTGCTCATGAGCTCATTGATCCGCATTCGCGCTTTTTGGAATTCCGCCAGCTGCTTGCCCTTGAGCTTGCGCCCGCGTGGCACGTTGATCCGCATCGGGTTGACAGGTCGACCATTGACCAACACTTCGTAATGGAGGTGAGGTCCTGACGAGAGACCGGTCGAGCCGACATACCCGATTATTTGCCCCTGACGAACCTTGAGGCCTTTTCGCAGTCCCTTGGCGATGCGTCGCATATGGCTGTATGACGTTTTGTAGCCGTTGGCATGACGAAGCCGGACATAGTTGCCATTGCCGCCCTTGCGCCCAGCCGCTTCGACGGCGCCGTTGCCAGCTGCTAGAATGGGCGTTCCGGGTTTTGCCGCCCAATCCACACCGGTATGCATCTTGCGACGACGTAACAGCGGGTGAATACGGTAGCCAAAGCTCGATGTGAACCTGACGGTTGCCCCCTTGACCGGCTTGCGCATCAGGAATTTCTTGGCGCTGTTTCCTTTGTCGTCGTAGTAATCGACAACGCCATCGGGGCTGCGATAGCGGTAGAATTTACGGGTTTCGCCACCGGCCGTGATCGAGGTGAAAAGCAACGCGCCGGGTCTTCCCTCACCGCCCTTGCCGTCGTCTTCGAGATCATAGAACACCTCGAATCCGTCACCGGGACCAACGCGCCGCTTGAAGTCCGTATCATAGGCATGCGTGCGCAGAACGCGCATGATCATTTTTGGCGGCAAATTCTGTAGCAAGGCGGAGTGATAAAGGCTTCTGTAGAGGCTCGCACGCTGGCTCTTCGGCGACTTTCGCAGCATCCTGGCAAGACTGAGAGTGAGTTCGGCTCGGCTCGCCACGTAGTCGCCGGCGTCATTGAGCAGCACAGTAAACTTGTGCCGATTGCCCTTGTCGACCAAGCTCACACGGACTGGCTCAAGACCAAATTGACGGGTCGGTGACGGCGCCAGCGTAAGATTCAGTTTGTCCCCTGGCGTCAGGCCTCGCTTACCGAGCGCCTGTTTGCTCGCTTCGACGATCGCCCGCGCCTGCCAGCTTTCGGCACCGGAGCGTCGCAACAGCCCGATGAGCGTATCACCCTTGCGCACCTTGAAGACGCGACTTTCCTGCCCTTCGATCGTATCCTCGCCATCCGTCCCGAGCACGTTTTTGGCAAGCACTGTTGTATGTGGCGGAAGTCGCTCGGGCAGGCCGGCGCCCAACCCGCTCTCGCCCTCGCTTTCTGCTTCGGCGAAGTCCGAAATTTCGTTGTCATAACCCTGACGAATGGCGAAGGGACCGTCGTACTCCTCGCCAGCGAGCGCGACGAGTGCGGCAACTTCGTTCGATTGGAGCTCTTGGCCATCTTCTTCCGGCAAAAGCCCGCCAACAAGTTCGAGCACCTTGACCGCGACATTCAAATGATTGGTCGTATGAGAGTCGCCCTTGTTCGCGCGATCCGCCTCGGTGAGGGCGTAAAGTTTTAGCGGGTTGAAAGCCGGTATGAGATCCGATTGGCGCGGTGACGAGGTCGCCAATCGTGCGACGATACGCGCATAGGGCTTGATCGCAATGAACTGGCGAGAGTTTCTTTGTTGGCGAAGCGTGTCGTGGATTATGTGTTTGGTTGAGAGGCCGCGCGCGCTCGTCTGCAGTAAATTTGTTTTCGGACGAACCCTGAGCTGACGGCCCCTGCGTTGCACGCTTGGATGGGGTTGCATCACCTCGCGCCCGACTCGCTCCAGCGACGCCAGCACGCTTTCCGCACCTCTGTTTTCCATGGAGCCATAGATGGCAAAGCCGATGGCACAGACGCCCACTGCTGCGGCCAGGCATGTGCTGACCAGCCACTTGAGCCGCGATCCGTGCTGACCCTCGCCATGGTCGGAGCGGTAAACACCTCCCAGAGCTGCACCGGTTCGTGCCAGGTAAACAGGCGTCGGTGCCGCTCTCTTGCCCGCGGGCAAGAGCGTACCTGTTGATCTAAGCGCCGGTAATTTTCGACGACGGTCGATCACGCCTGAAGGTCCCCCGGTTGTGCCACACGCTCCCCCAAGCACTGCTGCGACCCAGCGCTGGAGCGCAACATTCGCGCTTCGCTCGCTAAGTGCCCTTTCGAAAGCAACCCGAAAGGCGGCATACTCATTTTGAACGGCACATTGATCTCATTTGTCGCAATGCGCTGCCCAAAATTTCAAATTGGCGTCACATCCCTTGTCCCGTCCTTGGGTTTACTGCCAAGCTTGCTTCTGCTCGGTTCCTACCACCCGCATGATTAACGTTCCACGCGGTCCCATCGGGCACGGTACTGCTTACCAAATCGTTAACGTGATCGATGACCGATTATTCAGGCGGATTTGTGGCCCAAAGCATACGTGAACGGAAGGTCAAATTAATTGGAATTTTTTGATGGCACGTGTTGACACGGTAGACCAACTCAGATTATATGATCCTTCGCCGAGCGGGCGTCGTGTTGTCCGCACGCTTTCGTTGGGCAGTAATCACATCAACATACGAGAAGCCGGGCTGGGCTTGTTTGCCTGCAAGGTTTTTCGCGCTGTGCCCACGGGGACAGATGTTTCTGTGGGGTGGATTTGCTGCCGTTGGAGGCTGTCGGTTGCTCTTTGACAATGTAGATATGAAGAAAGGGAAACGCAGGCGGCGGAATTCTGGCGGATTCGATGATGCTCATTCGTGGGTAATCGGATCATATCGGAATCTGGCGGCGCTGCGTTATCCATACACCCAAACCACACGACCGAAAGGTCGTGGCGGTATTGTGTGAATGGGACCCGTTACGTAGCGACCAACTTGGAGTGATTCTCTCCAAGTATCCAGAATCAAATAATCAAACCTGAGAGTTTGATCCTGGCTCAGAACGAACGCTGGCGGCAGGCCTAACACATGCAAGTC
>JAUVMS010000490.1 GCA_030600135.1 Hyphomicrobiales bacterium
CGCTAATCTACAAGGCCCGCAAGTATGCCACAATCGACTTGCGTTGAAGCTGTAACAGGCGGCCTCATGATTGACCTTGCCGCTGCTACTTGGCGACTTTTGACGGATCGGGCAGGGGGATTTCACGATCCTTAGGTCGTCTTCAGAGCCGGAAATCTGGTGAACTCTCCTGGCGCCTCGCCGTTCTCATCAGCCTGGCCATCGCAGGACCGCATATCACCGACTTCGCGGCCTTTGGTCTCGCAATGCTCGCGGGACTTGCGCTCGCCAAACTCTATGGCAACTTGAGGCATGCAGGCGGTCCAACGCAGACTTTTCGTGGTGCGTCATGACCGCGTTTGGGGAAATGGCCTCGGCCAATTGATTTGCAACCCTCGAACCTCAAGGATCGAAGCTGGCTACACCCGACAGCACTGATGCAGACGTCATTGTCGTAGGCGCTGGACCCGCCGGGCTCACCGCGGCCGTCACCATGGCCACACTGGGGCTCGACACAATCTGCTTGGCCCCAGCGATCGATCGCACCCGGCTTAGGCAAGACACGCGGACCACGGCACTCTTTGCCGGCTCGATTGAGCTGCTGCGCAATATCAACGTTTGGCCTCGCTGCGCCCACCGCGCCGCGCCGCTCAAGGCCCTGCGCATGGTCGACGATACCGGTCGACTGCTGCGGGCGCCGGAATTGTTGTTCCAAGCCAGCGAGTTGGGCGTGTCAGCGTTCGGCCATAACATTGCCAATGCCGCGCTCATCGAAGCCCTTCTGGCGCGTAGCGAGGAATTGCCCCACCTCAAGCGGCTCGAGACCGCTGGTGTGGTTGAAATCCATCCGACCGAACGTTGTATCCACCTCAAAACGCACGAAAGCAGGCAGTTTTCGAGCAGGCTCATCATCGGCGCCGATGGCCGCAAATCGCGCTGCCGCGAGGCCTTGGGCGCCCACACCAAGGAATGGCACCATGACCAGGTCGCCATCGCCACCTGGTTCGCGCACGCATTCCCCCACCAGCACACCTCGACAGAGTTTCATCGCCGCCCCGGCCCACTCACCACCGTTCCGCTACCGGACAACCGGTCCAGTTTGGTTTGGGTGGAGCGGCCCGATGAAGCCAAGCGCCTGATGAGTCTTAATGAATCGGTATTCATCGAGACCCTTGAAGAGCGCCTCTCGAGCTTCCTCGGCCGGATCACAGAACTCGCCCCCCGAGCCGCATTTCCACTCACAGTCCAATCGGTTAGCCCAATCGCCGCCAGTCGCATTGCCCTCGTCGGCGAGGCTGCTCATGTCATCCCGCCCATTGGCGCTCAGGGGCTCAACCTCGGTTTTCGCGACATTGCAGCTCTCGGCGACATTGTCATGGACCACCGCAATTCTGGCGATCCGGGCAGCGCCGCAGCGCTGAGCGACTATCGTGCGGCACGAAAAACCGATGTCGCGAGCCGCACCCTGGCCGTTGATTTGCTCAATCGATCGCTCATTTCCGACATGCTGCCGGCATCGGCGGCACGCGGCCTCGGTCTCCATGCCATGGCCATGTTCCCGGCCCTCAGGCGCACAATGATGCGCCAAAGCATGCAGCCCACCCAAAACATTCCTCGTTTGATGCGACCAGGCGCCACTTTTCAACGCACCGGCTGAGCAATCCACTGGCGCGTCGGTCAAGCGCTTGACGACAAGCCTCCATTTGCGCCAGACCGGGTGCAGTAACAACACCGTGACAATTCCAGCAGGTGGTCATTCGGGTGCTACGCCAATTAACGACATCGCCAAAGCCGCAATCCGACGATGCCGCTGACGAGGCCGCATCCACGCGCCTCGAAGACCTGCAGTTTCGTCTCGAATACGGTTTGTTGCGCTTTATCGTGTGGCTGGTGCGCCGCTTTCCAATCGACACCGGCGCCAACATCTCGGCCTTGGTTTGGCGCAACGTTGCGCCATGGTCATACCGCCACAAGCGAGCCCACGAAAATCTTGCCCTCGCCTTCCCGGATATGCCTCTTGCCGAGCGCAATACGATCATCACCAGCATGTGGGACAACCTCGGGCGGGTTATGGCCGAAACCATGCAGATCGACCGCATCCTCGCCGAGGAGGAGGCGCGTTTCGAGCATCTGTCTCAGCACCTCTATCAACGCTACCGCAACAAGATGGGAGCGGCCATCGGCGTCACCCTACACATGGGCAATTGGGAATTCGCCGCCTGGCCCATGGCGAAAATGGGTACGAGCCCGGCTGCCGTTTACCGCCTCGTCAAGAACCCTTATGTCGATCGCTACATTCGCAAGCAGCGCGAACCGCTCTATCCGAGCGGCATGCTGGCAAAAGGCCGCGCCCATGGCGGCTCCAATGCGGAAGGGCAAAAAACCGCCCGCCAAATCATGGGTTATGTGCGCCAGGGCGGGCGCTTGGGCCTGGTTTGCGATCTATTTGACAGACACGGCCTACCGGTCGACTTCTTCGGCCATCCGGCCAGGTCGACCCCCATCGCCGGACTGATCGCCCGCCGGGTCGGCGCCCGCATCTGGATGGGACGCTGCATTCGCAAGGGCCGCACCTCGCGCTTTCAGCTCGAGCTAAAGGAGCTCAAGGTGCCGCGGAACAGGAATCAGGCCGAAGATATCCGCTGGATAACGGCCGAAATGCAAAAGCAGTTCGAAGAATGGGTCCGCGAGCACCCCGAACAGTGGATGTGGTCCAACCGGCGCTGGAAGTAGCGGC
>JAUVMS010000239.1 GCA_030600135.1 Hyphomicrobiales bacterium
AATTTTGAGTAAGCGTGTCATCAATACACGCATAGTTGCTGCTACGACTTCCGAACCACCAAGCAATGTACCCCCTAGGGGGAATTTCAACTCGTGCCGGACGTAATGCAGCGCTCAATGGGAAAATCATGGGATTGCCAAGCGCCAAAGGCACCACGCGGCTTGGGAGTATGCCAGCAGACAACGCTAGAAGTGCAGCGCTCGCCGGACCAATTCAGTCAATCCGGGTCGATTCACGGCGCCGCAAAAAGACCTGGGAGATGAAGGAAAACACCAATGCCCCGTCTTGATTGTGGCCCTCGTTGAGACTTTCGAGCAGCCCCCAGTTCGGCTTCGATGCCAGCGCCTTGGTCTCAATGTTTCGCGTCCTGTAGGTGATCGTATCGCCCGCATAGACCGGTTTCAGCCACTTGAGGTCACGAAATCCGGGAGACGGGCCAAAGCGGGGCTCAGAGCCCTCGTGGCCGCTGTAGCTATGGTCAACCAACAACTTCATCCAAACCGCGGCGGTATGCCAGCCACTGGCGCAGAGACCGCCAAACAACGATTTGGCCGCCGCGGCTTCATCGAGATGGAAAGCCTGCGGATCATAGCGCCCGGCAAACTGTTTGATCTCCTCGGCGCGAAAGGTGTAGCTGCCGAGGACCTGATCCTCCCCCAGGACGACGTCCTCAAAGTACAGCGTCATGATGCGTGCGGCGCCTCGCGACATCGGAAGAACTGCGTTACCCGCCAATCCAGGACAACCGTTCCGTCCTGATTGAGACATTCGTAAAAGGCCTCGACAATGCCGACGTTGGGCATGCTTTGCGATACGCGCTTTTCGATGCACGTATAGCGGCCAGACAACCGATCGCCTGGCCGAACCGGTTTCAACCATCGGCATTGCGCTAGGCCCGGCGCGCCGAGCGAAGCCGCATTGGCCAATACGCCGTCGTAAATCATTCGCATGAAGATTGCGCAGGAATGCCAACCAGAAGCCACGAGGCCGCCGAAAGGCGTGGCACGCGCGGCCTCCTCGTCGAGGTGAAACGGCTGCGGGTCGAACTCGCTGGCAAAGGCGATGATCTCGTCCTTGGTGACCTCGTAGTGCCCAAACGTCACCGTACGATCGAGCTGGAAGTCCTCCCAATGATTTTTCGCTTGATCGGTCATGGATGGACAATGGCTAAGCGATTGGCCTGAGGCAAGTTTCATTTGCCCGTAACGCCACCTCCAGCCCCGGTCGGACCAGGTAGCAATCGGAAAGCCAGCTGACATTTCGTGAGCCGTTTCTTACAGGTATCGCCCCGGCGATGGAATAACCTTGCAAAAGTCGAAGAAACACCTTGTTCGAGAACGGATTTGACTGACTACGAAGCACCGAATCAGCAATAGTTATGCACAAGCACAGCACATCGGGGTCGCGCACTTATCGAACAAGGGAATGTGACATGAAAGTCAAGGAGCTGCGTGACGTTCTCAGTGACCTAAAAAGCATTTACGAGGATGCCGGTGCGCGGTCCGCGGCACTCGAAGTCGTAAACCTCGTAAATTTGCTTGACGGCCATGATGAAGAACCAATCGAGGATTTCATGGCTGACATTCGCGCGCTGATCGTCGGGACAAGATTCAGCGCACGGTCAAGATCGGCTCCGCTCGATGAGGTGGCCATCGATCTCTATCTCACGCGCCTACAGCAAGCTGGGCGCAATCGCAGTGAATTTGCCCGCGTGCTCTCCGATATCAGGCTCGATCCCAAGGTCCGTAGTCACGAGGCCAATGCGATTCTGCATCGATACATCGTCGGCCATGAGGCGAAGCGAAGCAAAAGTGCCGCGATCGAAGCTATCGAGCAGCGCTTCGATGGCCGACGCCTCGAGGAAAACCGGCTGCGCTCGAGTGAAAGTGCGCTGACCTGGTAGGCTAAGCCTCGGCCGTCGACCACAGTGACAGCATACACCTCCGCGACGTCGCTCAAATTGAGCAAATTGATCTTGCGATTAGGGCATTGCAAAAACATCGTTCATTGCAATTGAGCGTATCCGAACTTTCATACATTATGGCGAGCTTTGAGCGAGCGAAACGCGTTGCCGCAGCGAACATGAACCATGGACGCCGGGAAATAATCGTTCGCAGCAATTTCGAACCGGAGCATACCGATGGCTAGGAAATCCGCCCTGCAACAACTCGACCGAGCCATGAAGACGGTTCGTGACCTCGGACTGGAAGTCGAATCCTCAGGTGAGGACCCCATCGGGGGGCTGCTCGAGAAGATTTACGATCTCGACCATGAGAACGTCACCATCATCGCAAAGACGCTTGCCGAGGTCTCCACCTTCAATGAGATCGTTCGCAACGAGATTTCCGCCATGGAAATCGGCGAACGCTACAACGAGATCGTCGCGGCCTTCAATTCCATCCCGTGACGATGCCAAGCGGCTCGTCGACCAGCTCGAAGACGGCGAAATCAACACAATCGAGCGGCTCAGCAATGTCTGGATGAAGGTGCGGCGCGGCGATATCGCGGAGCGCTTCGACGAGATCCGCTACTCCTACTTGGAGGTTGCCAAGGACTCCAAGGACCAGATCATTCGCGAAGGCCGCATTCTCGATGCCTACAACGATTTCCGCGGCGCCTATAAGCAGGCCCAGGTGTTGGCGCTCAAGGTACTGGAAAAGGCGGAAAAGCAGTTGGCCAAGGCAAAGGGCGAGTTGGAAAAGGCGACCGAGACCGTCGAAAAATTCAAGGGCAAGGAAGCCTCCAAGCGCGCCGAACTGGAAATGGCGCGCGACACGAAATTGCGTGCGCTGCAGGACGAGGAAAAGCGCTATCAGATCGCCAAGGACCTCTCGGACAATCTCACCATCGGTTACAATACATCGGAAGTTATTATGTCGCGGCTGATGCAGACGACCAGCGCGAAGGAGCGCGTTTATTCTCAGGCCGTGAGCTTTTTCTCGACAAATGAGGCGGTGCTGACGGCACTCAAGGCGTCGTTTACCGGGTTGTTTGGATTGAGTGAGTCAACCAAAACGCTCGAAGCCATGAAAAAAGGCGTGTCGGAAAGCTTGGAGACGATTTCCGAAATCGGGGATGCTGTGCAAGAAGAGGCGCTCAAGGCCGGATATGGGCCGACAGTGCGCGCCGATGCCGTCAAGAAACTTGTCGACTCGGTCGTTAATTTCCAAATCCGATCGCGCGAGATTATCGATGAGATGCGCGTTCTGGCGACCCGCAATTCCGAGGAGATCCGCGAAGCTGTCGAGGACGGCAAGCGTCGGCTGGCGCGTCTCGCGGCCGAGGGCAATGCGCTGGTCAATTGAGCAAAGCGGATCCGACCGGTGCCAGTGCCTCGTGCGAGTGACCGAGTAGTTTGAGTGTGCCATTCCTCGGTGCCAACTGACGCGCTCGGATTGTCCGATATTGGTTGTGATTGGGGTGGCCGAGTGAGCCATGGCGAGTGATAGCAACGAAGCACAGTCGAGCGGCGGCGAAGAGGTCGCGCTCGACGACGTGATGATCGCCATGGACGTGGTCGACACGCTGCGCCATGACAAGCGCATCGTCGAACGAGAGTTGAATGATGAAACGCGTCGGGATGATTTGATCCGGCGCCTGCGCGAGCTCTATCGTGGGCAAGGAATCGAGGTCCCCGATCATATCCTCGAGGAAGGCGTCAAAGCGCTCGAAGAGGAGCGCTTCGTCTATAAGCCCCCGGAAGCGGGATTGCAGCGCCGCTTGGCGGAGCTTTATGTCAGCCGCGACACCTGGGGCCGGTTGATGCTGGGCGCATTGGCCGGGCTCTTCACCCTCTGGCTTGGCTGGTACTTGATCTACGAACGTCCACGGCTCCGCGAGGCCGAAGCCGTGCGGATCGAGCTTGGCGAGCGTCTGCCCAGCAGCCTCAAGTCCCTGATCGGCCAGATCAAGTCCGAGGCGCGATCACCGGAGGTATTGACCAAAGCGGAACAGCTCTCGCGCCAGGGACACAACGCGGCAAAATCGGGCGATAGGACCGTCGCCAGGGAGAGCGAGACTGAACTCAGTGCGCTGCTTCAGGCGCTACGCCAGGAGTACGAGGTCAAGATCGTTTCGCGAAAGGGCGAGTTGAGCGGGCTTTGGCGCATTCCGAAACTCAATCCCAATGCGCGCAATTATTATTTGATCGTCGAGGCCGTCGGCGCTGACGGCAAGCCCATTGATCGAGAGGTCACCAACGAGGAAACCGGCGAACGCGAGCGTGTACGGACTTGGGCCATCAGAGTGCCACAGTCGGAACTCGAGCGGGTGCAGGCCGACAAGCGTGATGACGGCATCATCCAGCGGGCCGTGGTTGGCAGCAAGCGGCGCGGCGAGATTGAGCCGAGATGGCTGATCGACATCGCCGGCGGGGCGATCACACGTTGGTAGATGAGATGGTCAGCGGACGCGATACTTTGGCATCGATCGAGCAATCGATCCGGGACGTTCAATCGGCCGAGCAACGGGTGCAGGGTGAGCTTGCAGAGGCCAACGAGGAGCGCGCGCGGCTCCTCGAGCAGCGGTTGCGAGCTTTTCGCGAACTTGCCGAGGTGCGCGCCAAGCATGCCTTGGCGGATGGTGTCATCGACGAGGCCGACCGACTGTCTCATCAGGTGGCAAGCATCCTGCAGGCGCGCCAGAAGACCATTGCACAACTGAGAGAGCGGTTGCGGGCCGCCGAAAAGGAGCGCCAGGCCTTACTCGATGCGCACGAAACCCTGGCGAATGAGATTGCCGACAAGGAGGCCCGCCTCGATGAGCTGGCCGAGCAGGCACGGTCGGTGCTGCGAGACGAACCTGAATATGCAGGCCTTAGCGGCGCCTTGGTAGCGACCCGTGCAATGCATGAAAAGGCACAGGAGAAATCACAGCAGGCAGAAAAGGATCGGGAGAGAAAAGGCAAGCCCTATCGCGGCGATCTCTTGTTTATGTATTTGTGGCGCCGGAAATATGGTTCGAGCGAGTACAGCCCCATGAGCCTCATTCGCTGGCTCGATGAGTGGGTGGCCGACATGGTTCGTTATCACGATGCCAGGGCCAACTATGCGGTTCTGCTCGAGATTCCCGAGCGCCTCGGTGAGCATGCCAAAAGACTCGAAGAGCGCCTGCAGAATGAGCAGGATGCCCTCCACGCCACGGAGGCCGAGAAAATCAAAGAGATCGCCGGCCATGATTTGACCGAAGCGCTCAGTCAGGTGCGCGAAAAAGAGAGCGAGCAAAACGGTAAGCTCGAACGATTGGCGGCGGAGATAACGGAGAATGCTGGCCAACTCAATCGCTATTCCGCGGGGCTCGATCATTCGTTCAAGAAGGCCGTGGAGCTATCCGCGGACTTCCTCGAGCAAGAAAGCCTGACGCAGCTGATGCGCCTCGCACGGGACACCCAGGAGCCGACGGACGACCAAATCGTCACGCACATCGGTCAGATTGACCATGACCTCAACAGTCACAATCAACAGATCGACGATCGCCGTGACGAACTTGAGCGCTTGTTCGAGCGTAAGGAGGAATTGTTGCGCATCTCCGCCGACTTCCGGCGCACGCACTACGACGACCCGGGATCAGTCTTCATGCCCGAGGGCGACTTGCAGAACTTGCTGGAAGAGCTTCTGCGCGGCGTCATAACCGGGGCTGAATACTGGTCGCGGGCGCGGCGGCGGCAACACTGGCAACACCGCCCGGCCGATCCTTATCGCAGAGGGTCGCACCTGCCACCGTTCAACGGTGATATTCCCGGCAGCTATCGCGACGACGGACCGGATTTTGATACGGGCGGTGGATTCTGAAGGGTTGGCGATCGGACGAATGAATACAGTTGGCTATGCGCCCCCGCCGATCATCCAACCGCAATCTGCCAAACGGAGTTATTCGGAGCCAGCAGCGGAGGC
>JAUVMS010000039.1 GCA_030600135.1 Hyphomicrobiales bacterium
CGATGGCTATGCGCAGATCGCCGGTCGACCGGCCGTCTGCTGCTTCATTACCGGGCCGGGTCTCACCAATGCCGCAACTGGGATCGCCCAGGCCTATTCCAGCTCCATTCCGATGTTGGTCATTACGCCGGTCAATGAGCGTGCCTCGCTTGGCAAGGGCTGGGGCCGCCTGCATGAGCTGACCGACCAGAGTGCCGTCGTGAAACCTTTTACGGCCTTTTCTGAAACCGTTATGTCGCCCGACGAGTTGCCGGGTCTCGTTTCGCGCGCCTACGAGGTTTTCCAATCGAAGCGCCCACGGCCCGTGCACATCGAGATCCCGATCGATGTTTTCAAGGAACCGGCGTCGGGGCAGTGGACCGCGGTGTTGCCACCACCGCCACCTGGGCCGGACAGCGCCTTGATTGGTGAGGCCGTTGCAAAGCTGAGCGCGGCAAGTCGGCCCGTGATGGTCGTTGGCGGCGGTGCCTGGGGCGCGGTCGGCAAGATTGAGGCCCTGGCCGAGCGTCTCGATGCACCGGTTGCAAGCTCCTATGCCGGCAAGGGGCTGATTGGCGGCAACCATCCGCTCTCCATGGGCGGTACGCTTTCCTTGCCCGGGACCCAGGAGATTGTCGGTTCCGCGGATGTCGTATTGGCCATCGGCACGGAGTTTTCCGAAACCGACGCATGGACCAGCTGGGCTCCCATCAACGGCGACATCATCCGCATCGATATCGACCGCCACGAACTCGAAAGCGACTACCCTTCCGCAATCGCAATTGAGGCCGATGCGGATGCCGCCGCCCAAGCGCTACTCGACGAATTGGGGGCCGGGCGAGCGGACAATGATGGTGCGGCACGTGCTGGCGCCGCCCGCGCAAGCAACGTTGCCGACATGGGACCATTGTATCGCAAGCTCGCCGTAATCCTCGCCGATCTCCGCGCCGCGCTTCCCGACGACACCATCGTCGTGGGCGACATGACCCAGCTCATCTATGCGGCAAACCTGTTCATGCCGTTCGAGCCGACGGGCCGTTATCTGGGGGCCACGGGCTATGGCACGCTCGGCTACGGCTTGCCGGCAGCCATCGGCGCCAAGCTTGCTGCGCCAGACCGCCCGGTTGCCGTCATCGCCGGCGATTCTGGGATCCTCTACACCATCCAGGAAATGGCAACGGCGGTGGAGGAAAAACTGCCAATCGTCCTCTACCTCTGGAACAATCGCGCGCTCGGCCAGATCCGCGACGATATGGTGGAAGCCCAGATTCGCCCCTTCGGTGTCTTGCCGGAGCCACCCGATTTCCAAGTCATGGCAAGGTCATTCGGTTGGACGACGACGCTGGTTGGTCAAGATGGCGACATCGCCTCGTTGACCAGGCAGGCCCTCGCACACGACGGCCCCACGTTGATCGAGATCCGCGATACGGAGGCCTGGGCCACGTGATGGAAAGATTGGATAAGGCCCGCTCGTCGCACCCCCAGCCGTTGCGCTTGGCTGGCCGTGTCGACGCGTTCACCGCCGGAGGCTCCACTGCCTGGGAGGTGCACTATGCCGCCACGGAAATGCGTGCGCGCGGCCGGGACGTCATTATTCTCACCATCGGCGATCCCGATTTCGATACGCCGGAGCCCATCGTCGATGCCGCCATGGCCAGTCTCCACCGCGGCGAGACACACTACACGCCGGCCGCCGGCATTCCCCAACTCGGCAAGGTCATCGCCGAGGCCGAAACAAAACGACTGGGCCGTCCCATCGAAAATTCGCAGATCGTCGTCACCCAGGGCGCTCAGAACGGGCTCTACGGCATTATGCAGTGCCTCGCCAATCCGGGCGATGAGGTGATCTCCATCGACCCGGCCTATCCGACATTTTCTGGCGTCATCGGCGGCGCCGGTGCGGACATGGTGAGGGCCGCGCTCGCCTTCGATGGCGAGCAATTTCACTTGGACATGACGTCGGTCAAGCAAGCAAGGAGCGAACGCACGCGCGTTGTGCTGCTTAATTTTCCCCACAACCCCACCGGCGCCATGCTCAACGAGAATGAGGCGCGAGAAATTGCCGGTTTCTGTCGCGATCATGGCATCTGGTTGGTTTGCGACGAAGTCTACGCGGAGCTTTGTTTCGACCGGCCCTACGCCTCGCCCGCCTCCTTTGCCGAGCATGCGGCCCATACGATCTCGGTCCGAAGCTTTTCGAAATCCCACGCCATGTCCGGCTGGCGCGTCGGCTGGGTCGTGGCGCCGGACCATGTCGCCTTCAATCTGCAGAACTTGATGAATTGCATGCTCTTTGGTGGTGCTGAATTCATTCAGCGAGGCGCGGTTGCGGCGCTCGGTCTCGATGCCGCAACCCAGATGCGTGACGCCTATCATCGGCGGCGAGATCTTCTCTTCGACGCGCTCAGCAATCAGAAGGGTGTACGCCCGCTCAGTCCGCAATCGGGCGTTTTCATGCTCGCCGATGTCCGCGGCACGGGCCTCAGCTCGACGGACTTTGCCTGGCGCCTGCTCAAGGAGCACAACGTCGCCGTCATGCCTGCCGACTCGTTCAGCCCCTTGACGGAAGGTTTCGTGCGGCTCTCGCTTTGTGTGCCCGACGACGAGCTTGCTGAAGCCGGCGCCCGCATTGGTCGGTTGGCTGCCGCGGTCTCCGGTTAGCCAGCGATCGGTTACGTCTTGCGGCCATGCACCACGATTTGGCGCACCAAGAGGTGGTCCAGCCGGCCGCCGCTCAGTTTCGAGATAAGTTTCGATTTCGGGCCAAGCGGCGCATGGGTCCCCAAGTGAGTGACGTCAAACCCGGCGCCTTCAAATAACGCCTTGAAGGTGCGCGGCGTGAACCAGCGCAGATGGGTGCGGTCCTTGACCCCGGAATCGGTCAGATTCCAATCGCCGCGCAAAAGCTCCATGACAATCTTGAAGTGGGCGAGATTGGGCGAACTGGCAAAAACCTGCCCACCCGGTCGCACCAACGGCGCCAGCCGCGCCATGACCCGCCATGGATCGACCAAATGCTCGAGAACCTCAGACAGAATGAGCGCGTCGAAACTGGCCGTCGGCCAATCGAGTTCCATGGCCTCGATGTTGCCGACCCGCACCTCGCTGAGCACCTTGCTTGCCAGATCGGCGGCACGCTGATCCAACTCCACGCCGACATAGCGCCCGCATCGCTCACTCTCCATTGCGAGCGATGCCGTCGCCCCACTGCCGCAGCCAATCTCGAGGATCGACGCCTCTGGGTTTCGTGGCATGGCCGCGACGAAATCGGAGCGCGCGCCGACGAAATAGTCATCGGGCTTGTCATCATAGTGTTGGGTCAGGAGGTCCCCCAACGGCTGGCGTTCTAGGGTCGCGGACTGCATCTCGTTCATTGGCCTTCGTATTACCGAGGTGGATGCTCACATGGCTGAGTAAAGAGGCGGTAAAGACGCCGCCGAGAGCATGCCCCATCAAATGGGTCCATGTGAGTAGAACATGCTCTAGACGTTTCGTCTCGGGATCGTCTCCCGCCAGGTTTTTTTGTGAAACAACACATCATCCTCATAAGCCTCGACGCGCGCCTCGAGGTGGAAAGACTCGGCCGTCGCCCTCATGGTGGCATGGGCCTCCGTGCGCACGCGCCAGTCTCTTCGTGACAACGTTTGCGTCCAATGGGTCTCCATCCGCACCGTCAACGGTTCGTTAGCCATGATTTTGAACGACCGTCTGGCGATGCTTCCCGCAGTCAGCCCGATGTCCAGGTCGGTTGTTTCACCGAAATCGTCAATCGCTCGCAAAACTGTTTCGCCTGTCGCCTGATCGCGTACCAGCTTGCGTTCGTGGCTTTCTTGGCGGACCTCGACCAGACGCTGACCAGCGGCCGCTTCAGCCTGCGCAAATGTCTCTGCCGGCAACTCCTCACAGGGCGCTGACGGTATCTGCAGCTCACATTCCGCGAGCGAAAGTTTCACCGTTGCGGCTTCGGGCGAGGGCCAAACCAGTGGCCAATAGGTGGTCGAGACGGCCAGTCGCAACCGGTGCCCAGCGGGCACGCGATAGGCTACGTCGTCGAGCTGAACCCGCACCGTCATCGGCTGCCCGACCGCCAGGTCCTCGGGCGCCTCGTGACCGCGTCCGTGGCACAAGTTGAGCACGCCATAGGTGATCCGCGTCACCTCGCCGTTAGGACGCACGTCGCAAAGCCGCACCGCAAGGAGCGCCAATGGCTTGTCGACGGTCAGCGTTAGGTTCGCCACCGGCGCCCCAACAATGTCCATGGGACGGTCATGCGGGGCGCTGTCGAAACTCGCCGAAAGCGCGTCATCGAGACGCTGATCGCCGGGAAATTCCGGCCCCAGCCACATGGCGCAATAATCACCGCCGTCGAGCCCGCAGGCCTGGGCCGAATTGATGTTGATTGAATCCGACACCCTGCTCTTGCTCACATCATCATCCGGGATCAGCTGTGCCTGAGCCAGCTTCCAGCTGTGCCCCGACGAGGCGCCGACCACCGGCCATTGCTCGAGTGCCATCCAGCGCCCCGGGCGCTCGTCATACATCGTCTGCGGCGGCACGCTGTCCATGACATAGATCCGATAGGCCGGATCGTTTTCAACGCCCGTTTGTCGACCCTTGAGCCAACGATCCCACCATCGAAGCGCCTCTTGCAGGAAGCCAATCTTCGGCCCAGGCACGGCAAAATGCGGGTACTTGTGCAGCCATGGCCCGATGATCGCCTTGCTTGGACATGTGAGGTTTTCGATCATCTGCGGGATGGTGTTGGAATAGGCATCCCCCCACCCGCCGACGGCGAGCGTGGCGGCCTCGATCGCACTCCAATCTTCGCAGATCGAGCCATGGCGCCAATAGGCGTCACGCGTCTGATGCTGCAGCCACGTGGCCATCAGGAACGGCTGATTATCGAGCCGTTCGAGCCAGGTCTCACGCCAACCATCGCCAACCAGAGCCGGGTCCGGCGGACGCGAGGAAAATGAGAGCATTGTCGAGGCCCAGCCCAGATTCTCGGTTAGCAGGCAGCCGCCCTTATAGTGAATGTCGTCGGCAAATCGATCGTCGGTCGAGCAAAGCGTGATGATGGCCTTGAGTGCCGGCGGTCTGAGCGCCGCCACCTGCAGGGAATTAAAGCCACCCCACGAAATCCCCATCATGCCGACGTTCCCGTCGCACCACGTCTGGGCGGTGAGCCAATCGATCACCTCGAGCGCGTCGCTTTGCTCTTGCTCGCCATACTCGTCCCACATGAGACCTTCGGAATCGCCGTTGCCACGCATGTCGACGCGGACGGCGGCATAGCCGTGGCCCGCGAAATAAGGGTGGGTTAGGGCGTCGCGTTTCGCCGTGCCGTCTCGCTTACGGTATGGGAGGTATTCCAGTATCACGGGAACCGGCGCCGCTTCCGCATTCTTTGGCAGCCAAATCCGCGCTGCCAATCGGCAACCGTCGGCCAATGGAATCCATACGTTTTCGTGCTCGACAACCTGGTTGGGAAACTCGGTGACCGTGTGCATGACACCCCCTTGTTGATTGCCGTTTGAGCAGATCGCATCTCAAAGGTTCGATCAAGTGCGGTGATCTGAAAATCTGGGTCGGTGGTGGTCAATGTCTCCCAAGCTCTAAGTTGTTGGGGTTCTGGTGGCGCCGTTCCATACGACGCACGCGTGCCTCATCACAATGTGACGAGGGAGACTGAGCAGCGGCTACACCAAAAGGATTACACGCCTCTACAAGGGTTGAGTTTGGGGGCCGATTGGTCCGCCCTCGGCGAGGTTGCCTCAAAGAATTGGCGAGTCGCTATGGCTTTGCGCAAGAAGTCGTCTAAGCTTACCGCGATGTAGAAAGAAAAACGGCGCGCCGACCAAAGATCGGCAGGTTTGCGGGGGAGTGCCTCCCAGCCGCAATGTTTCGTCTCATGTTCGAGCAAAAGGCGACAAGCACAAGCAAAGCCCTGCAGCAACAAGCGCCGTCGCAATAGGGAGTAGAGCATGATCGTCCTCAGCGAGCGCGATGTTGCCGAGGCCTTGCCGTGGCGCGATCTCATTGAGGCTTTGCGGGAGGGGTTCAACGATCCGGTGACAGCGCCCGTGCGTCATGTCCACGAGATCGAGCTCGAGGATGACAAGAAGGGTGTCCTCCTCCTCATGCCGGCATGGCGCAGCGGTGACACCATAGGCGTCAAACTGGTTACGCTCTTTGCCCACAACTCAGCCAAGGGTCTTCCTGGGATCGCCGGGATCTATGCCTTGTTCGACGGCCATGACGGTCGCGCATTGGCGACGCTCGAGGGCGGCGAATTGACTGCCCGCCGCACCGCTGCCGCATCCGCGCTGGCCGCCGACTATCTCGCTCGCGAGGATGCCTCCACATTCCTGATGGTCGGCACCGGCCGGCTGTCGCTCAACATTCCCCAAGCCTATCGGGCCGTGCGTCCAATCCGCGAAGTTTTGGTTTGGGGGCGTCGACGAAGCGAGGCTGCCAAGCGTGCCAACCAGTTGGTCGCAATGGGTTTTTCCGCGCGTCCGGTGTCGACGATCGAACAGGGGCTGGCGAGAGCGGACATCGTCAGCTGCGCCACCAACGCCATCGAACCACTCGTTCCAGGCGTACACGTCCGGCCGGGCACCCACGTCGACCTCATCGGTTCCTACAAGCCCACGATGCGCGAGAGCGATGACGACGTAATGCGTCGAGCCGGGCTCATCGTTGTCGACACAAACCAGGGCGCCTTCGAGGAGGCCGGCGATATCCTGCAGCCGATTGAGGCAGGCGTGATCACTAAGGACGACGTTGCGGGCGAACTCGCAGACCTTTGTGGCGGGCGTCATTCAGGTCGCGACGACGATGACCAGATCACGGTTTTCAAGTCCTGCGGCTGCGCTCTCGAGGACCTCGTCGCCGCGCGCTTGGCCCTGACCAACTTTGAGAATGGTTGAAGTCGGCCCGGCATTTGGTTTAGTCCATCACAATCAACCAACATTTCACCGACAAGCCGGGAGGAATTTGATGAGCCTTGAGCAGATTTCGACAAACGCGTGCTTTGGCGGTCGCCAGCTGCGCTTCCGCCACCGCTCCGATGCATGCGATTGTGCCATGAACTTTGCCGCATATCTGCCGCCGGCGGCCGAAACGACCAAGGTTCCTGCTCTTTATTGGCTCTCGGGCCTGACCTGCACGGACGAGAATTTTACCCAGAAGGCCGGTGCCCAACGCTATGCCGCCGAGCATGGTATTGCCATCATAGCACCAGACACGAGCCCACGGGGCGAAGCTATCCCCGATGATCCCGATGGGGCCTATGACTTCGGTCTTGGTGCCGGGTTCTACGTCAACGCCACGCAAGCTCCATGGTCGGCGAACTATTACATGTACGACTACATCGTCTCCGAGCTGCCGGCGGCGGTGAACGCGGAATTGCCTATCGATGGTGAGCGTTTGGCCATATCGGGCCATTCCATGGGTGGACACGGCGCGCTAACCATCGCGCTCAAGAACCCGGGCCGCTTCCGCTCGGTCTCAGCCTTCTCGCCAATTTGCTCGCCGATGAACTGCCCGTGGGGTGAAAAGGCACTTGGCGGCTACATCGGCAGTGACCGCGAGGCCTGGCGCAATTATGACGCTTGCGAGCTGATCGCCGGCGCCCGCGAGCGCCTACCGATTCTCGTCGATCAGGGCGGCGCGGATGAGTTCCTTGAAAGCCAGCTCAAGCCGGACCTCTTGCAAGCCGCATGCGCCGCCCATGAGCATCCGTTGAACCTGCGCGTGCAACCCGGCTACGATCACAGCTACTTCTTTATTGCGAGCTTCATTGGCGATCACATCGCCCATCACGCCAAGGCACTCGTGGCCTAACGGGCTGCTAGCCGCTTTCAGAAACGAAGATTCAAATGGGGACAATCACATGGGCGACCTACTCGTTGAGGAAGATCTTGGTGACGGCATTCGCGTCCTGAAACTCAATCGATTGCCCGTCAACGCTCTCGATCTCAACTTTCTGCGGGTCATCGAAAAGCACTTTGCCGCCCTCGAAAACGACCATGGACTAAAAGCGCTGGTGCTTACGGCCGACGGCAAAACTCTCTCCGCCGGCATGGACCTCAAGAGTATCACCACGCTCGATGTGGATGGTCAGCGCGACATGGTGGACGCGTTCAGCAAAACCTTCATCCGCCTCTATTCCTTCCCAAAACCGTTGATCGTGGCCGTAAACGGTCATGCCATAGCCGGAGGGCTTTTCATTGTACTGGCCGGCGACTATCGCATCGGCGTCGAGGGCCGCAGCCAATTCGGGCTGACAGAGGTGCGCGTTGGCGTTCGCTTTCCGGTTGGCCCGATGGAAATCGCGCGAGCCGAATTGGGCCCCCAGGCGCTACGTCGCTTGTTGATTAGCGGGCAAAATGCCGACGTGCAGACGGCTCGTTCGTGGGGCATCTTGGATGAGCTAGTCGCGCCGGCCGACTTGATGCAACGGGCGATCGAGATCGCGCACGACTATGCCGCGATCCCGCCGCTCGCCTTCGCCGGCGTCAAGGCGCAAACACGCGCGCCAACGGTTGATTTGGTCAGGAAGGCGATCGCTGACGAGAGTGATCCCCTGCGGCCCAATTGGTTCACGACGGAAACTTTAGCGGCGGCGAACGCGCTCCTTGAAGGCGCGAAAGCGCGCGCCAACTGACAACAGACCGCGCTCAAGTAGCGAGCACTGTGAATCCCTTAGGGTTTAGCCACCCGAGCCGACGAGTGGCACCCGTTCGCCGCTGCGAATAATGCTCGGCTCCCAGGCCTTGCGCGTGAAGACTTCCTCGACTGCCGGCTTGAAATGGGAGAGAGGAAAAAATTCGTAATCCGGATCAAACGCTGATTGATCCCAGCGCTCCGTAAATTCGATGCCCGTTTGATAGTAGGGATGGTCCTTGTATTTCTCGCGCGCGTTGCGGTCGCCCCCCACATGATGGGCGTAGAAGTACATCTGGAAGATGCCGTGCGTACGCAGCGTCCAAGTACACTCATCGCGCACAAAGGGGGCTGCAACGACCGCAGCGAGGCTGTCGTGATTGTAGGGTGCCAGATTATCACCAATGTCGTGAACGAGCGCGGTCACAACCCAGTCGAGGTCGGCCCCGTCGCGTTCCGCCATGGTCGCTGAAATCAACGAGTGCTCCAGCCGCGTCACCTGATAGCCCGAGAGCGAGTTGTCGAGCGCTTCGAGTTCGTTGCAAATCCGCTCTGGCAGCAGCTTCGTAAAGTCGTGTTCCAACTCTTCGAGGAGTTCGTAGTCCTCCTTCGTTCCGTCCTTCATCTGGCGAAAGCTGACGATACGTCTCTCATCCATTGCCTTTGCCCTCCGGCATGCTGAAGCCCGTCAATAGGACGTTCGGGCCAGTTCGTGCTTTACGCCCGTCAACTGTTTGCATCAAGCGTCGCGGATCACGTAGTGTCGTGATTTTTTGCCACATCCTGAAGGCTTGCGCCGTCACCAAAGCGGCGAAACCAGGCACAGGCAGGCGCAACGTCGCCATGGTCCAAATCAGGTGCACCGATGCCCTGGCGCAAATGGTCGAGGTCAACGGTACGGGTATCGATGGAAAAGCGCGGACGCCCGGTCTTGTTCGCCACCGAGGCATGGAGATGGGCACCCGAAAACGCGACCAGTGCACCCGGCGGGACAACCAGATACAGGGCATCGCGCGCGTCTGGGGTGACGTCCGCAGTCGGAAGCCGTGGATAGTCCGGGTCTTTGCCGACACGGCGCCAATCCCACCTGTGGCTATCATTTTCAATGGCGCGGCTGAAATGGTTCGGAAAGACCACCATGGTCCGACCCTGTGTCAGGTCGTGGATTGTCATCCACCAATTGATCTGGCAGAGGAGGCCGGATCCCCAGGTGTCACGATGTGGTGGCAGCACCAAGCGCGGGTCGTCGTGCAACTCGCGCTGGGGCGGCACGGTGCGTAATATCAACCGGTCGCGAAATGTCGTGCTTGGCGCACAGCCGGCCTCGACCAGCAATTGCTCAATAGCGAGGCGGGCTTCATCATGCTCTGTGAAGCGACGGCGCATTTCGCCGATGCGCGATTTGTAGTCGCCCGCGGCCAGTTTCTCGTGGACTGTGAGCGGATCGTGCGGCGCAAAGGTCGACTTGACCGTCTCACGCGCGAGCCGAACAACCTCGCCAGCTCCCTTAAGACCCTCGAATACGACAAGCTTGCCAGCAAACACGCGGTCGGTAAGTTGGTTGCCTTCAAGCCCGCCGGTGACGCGCTCAATCCAGTGCTCCATTCCGGTTCCTCGTTGCACAGGTTTGGCGGGCACGCCGCCCCAAGAACCCATCGACGTGATTGCCGCCCTTGGCACAGTACAACATCGCCACCTTGCAACGAATTCTCTTTGCGCGTCGGAAAATTCGTGTATGGCCAATTTACAGCGACAAACATCCGATTGTCTTGGCGCTATTGCCCAATAACCGAAAGGACGCGACAGGCATGACGGCGGAGCGGCAGTTCGGCAGCGGGCGGCTCGTGGGCGCATTGTTTCCTCTCGCTTCGGCGTTCTGCCTGAGCGTCAACAACGCCGCGCAGTCGCTCTACTACGATGCGGGCGGCACGGTGCCGTTGATGCTGCTGATGCGCCACATCCTCTATATCGCCTGCTGCCTGGTACTGTTTCCGCTCATCGGCAAGAGTTTCGCAATAGGCGGGCCGAATTTTCGCGCCGCACTTGTGAGCGGCACCATCTATGCGATCGGCATGACCACATTGCTTGCCGCGTTTCTCTATATTCCGGTGAGCCTGGTCATCCTGACGCTTTATACGTTTCCGATATTGACCGCCCTGATGGATGCAGCCGTGAAGAGACATTGGCCGGGGATCGGGCAGTTGGTTTGCCTACTTATGGCCTTCGTCGGCCTCGCCGTTGCGCTCGAGGTGACAACCTTTGCTCACGATCCGTTGGGCATTTTTCTCGTCACCGTCACGGCCTTCTGTTTCGCCGCTGCCTTTGTCTGGAACGGGCACAAGCTTGCCGACGTCGACGGCACGCTGGTTACCTTTCATATGGCCATCCCCGGCCTCGTGATCATGTCTGTGATCGCCATCTACTTCGGCACTGGCGATTTTCCCCTGTCCGGCTCGGCGACGTTCGCACCCATGTGGATTGCGCTCATCGCCTATCTCGTCGCCTTCGTCACGATGTTCAAGGGTGTCGAGGTTATCGGCCCGACGCCGTCCGCCATGATCATGAACCTCGAGCCCGTCTTCACAATGATGCTGGCGGTTGTTGTGCTTTCGGAGGTGCTAACCCCTTTGCGCCTCCTTGGCGCTGCGATCGTTCTGTCGGCGGTTTTGACGTCGCAGTGGCTGGCGACGCGTCGGGTAGCTCGCAACGCCGCGATCTAATCGGGTGCTGAGCTGTTCTCGAAATGTGGCAAATGCAACTTGACCTTGCCAATGGGGATCTGTTGCGGCAGCCCCCATTCCCGACCAGCTTCGGCCAGCATGCACCAAAGATAATCGGCCATCGATCGACGGACGAAAAGCTGGAACACGTCGCTGCCGTCCTCTTGGCTCTCGACCAGAACGAGCCAGCCGCTGGCCTTCGCAAAGTTCGTCGCAACCGCATCATCGGTCAAAAAATGCCGGTGATGGAGATCGATCGTTATCAACTTGGCGAGCAACTCTCGTGCCCGACTGCCGCCAACTTCAATTGTTGTATAATAATCCGTCACGTCGACAGCCTGGTAATGCTTGTCGTCGAGCGCGCTTTGAAGGTTTTCGATCAACCCGGTCTCGCCGTCCGGTTCGCTCACCAACACCCATTCATCCGGCCCAATCCAAATCGCGCGCTTGTTGTTGTCGCGGGTCGATTTGCCGGCCTTGCTCGGCAGTGCGAAACCCATGGCCTTCCTGGCGGCAGCCGCGACTGTTCTGCGCGCTCCACGCAGCGCCACCAGGCCATGAAACGGCCTTTCGCTGAGCCGTGCCGTGCCGCCGCTGGCGGTCAATGTTTCACGATGCACCAAGGGCGAGGTTCGACGAGGGTCCATCAGGCCTTACCTCCCGCTGAGGAGAGAAAGTCCGGATTGCTGACCTTCGCCGGTGCCGGTTCTTCGCCTTGTCGCGAAACATAAACCGTTTGCCCCATGCGCGCACCGCCCGCCTCGATCAGGGCGAGCGCGATCGAGCGCTCGAGGTTTGGACTGAAGTAGCTCGACGTCACGTGCCCGAGCATGGGAACCGGCGGGTCTGGCTCAGTTTCGGTTTCGATGATCTGGGCACCCTCCTCGATGACGAAGCTCGGGTCCTCGGTCAAAAGCCCGACGAGTTGGCGCCTATCATCACGCGCGGTATCGCTCCTGAAAAGCGAGCGCCTGCCGATAAAATCGGCGTTCTTCTTGACGATCCAATCCATCCTCAAATCGTGCGGGGTCATGGTGCCGTCGGTATCTTGGCCAACGATAACAAAACCCCTTTCGGCGCGAAGCAGATGCATGGCTTCCGTTCCGTAGGGCGTGATGCCGTAATTCGCACCTGCGGCCATGATTTTCTTCCAAAGCCAGGCGCCGTAAGAGGCTGGGATATTGATTTCGTAGGAAAGCTCGCCGGTGAACGAAATGCGAAACACCCGCACCGGCACACCCTCCACGTTGGCGTTCCGCCAGGTCATGAACTGAAACGTCTCCGGGTCGGCGTCGAGATCGTCCACCACGTCGCCGACCAACTTGTCGCACTCCGGTCCGCAAATGCTCACGACGGCCCATTGTTCGGTGACCGTCGTCATGTAAACCTCGAGTTTCGGCCACTCCGTTTGGTGATATTCCTCAAGCCAATTGAGCACCGTTGCCGCGCCGCCCGTCGTCGTGGTCATATGGAAGTGATCGTCGGTCAGACAGGC
>JAUVMS010000318.1 GCA_030600135.1 Hyphomicrobiales bacterium
AGATCGGTGAGGTGTAGGCGCGGTCCTGGATCGTTGCTGGTACGTTTCTGGGGCGATCTATCCCGAAAAATACGGCGTCGTGAGTCGTCCACCGTGGGGTTGGGATCTCGAGCACGCGGATGTAGTAGAACGCGTGTTCCTTCGGATTAAAATCGGGATCCTGCCAGTGTGCCGCCAGCAAAGCATCACCAATCGTATTGGTGAAGGTCGCCTTTTTCACGTCGACGGTGTTGCCGACGGGCTCCTTGCAACGGCCAGCCGCGTCAATGTTTCGCCCGTCAGAGACAGCAATATCGTAGATGCGCTCGTGCGCCTTTCCGACTTCATCGAGCCACCCCTTGATGATCTGAATGCGATCAAGATTGGCACCGTCCAGATCTCGCAGGGCATGGATCATGAAATTGGGCGCTTGTCCATCAGGGGTGTCAGTCAGAGTGCCGCCCATGGGCACGCCACGCCGGTATCCCTGGGCGATGAAATCGGGCCGCGACACTTCGTCGGCTTTGAAATCCCATCCGGCGAATACGCGAACCCTGATGCGCGTGCCCGTGGTGGCGTAGACTTCCTTGCGCTTCATGGCATCAAAGATGGCCTTGCGGGTGTTTTCGCGCGCCCACACCGCGGTGAGTCCGGAGGCGACTTCCTGGGCGGTGAGTATGCGAAGTGAGGGATCGTCGGCGGGGATCACCTCGTGCCCGTGCCGATCGGCCGAGGGTTCGGTCTTCGCGTACTTTCCGAAATAATTCTCTTCACGCGAGGTGGCCAGCCCTGTGTGCGAGTCCGTGGCGCCGCTCAGCCCGAATTTATAGGGGTTGGCCCCGAGTTCCTTGCCGAGCCTGAGGCCCAGCTTGAGCGCGGAGCGTGCGTACTCGTGCTTGAGCATCCATTTGTCCTTGGGCGTCGATCCGTCGATGTTCCCAACGTCCCAGTTCTCGTAATCGGCAAACTCGTCCTCCGGCGACAGGAACGGGTGCGCCTCTCCGTCGCCCTTGATCTGCGTCGCCTCGATGATGGGCTCCCAACGCACTCGCGCTTCCGCGTACTCGCGGGTGAACCACTTTCCACTAAAGGTTGTGTCCGCGAACATCAAGCCGTTGCTCAGGTTGCCATTGTGGGGAATGGCGAGGGCGTTGCCGCCGGTTTTCGCCTCGTAACCAGCCAAGTACTTCCAGAGATCCTCCGGATCCTGGCTGTCGAACAGTGAGAAGGGGAGGGTTTGACTTGTCTTATCGGCGCCGTCGCGGAAAACGACAACGCGGTGAAGATTGTTGCCGTTCGGGGAGGAGGTCCACTCGAAGCCCGTCATGGCCGTAAAGCGGCCGGGCTCATCGTAGCTGTCAGCGGTCGAGATGAAACTTTCCCAGATACTGGCAACGATCTTGGTATTGGTGAACTGGTTCGTCCCGGACACGGCGTCGTCCAGGATCGAGCGAAAAGCTTCCAACTGCCCATCCGGACCGGCGTTGAACCGTTCATGCAGCCACTTCCCGTACGGATCAGCAAGAAAATTTGGATCCGAAGTGGCGATCAACGGCGCGAGCCCGATGTATTCCGCGTGATCGGTCACTACAAGGAAATCGAGTGGCCGGAGCAGTTGGACCATCTGGCCGGTGTTCGAGCGAACCTTTTCCCCGCGCGCGAAGCGGTAGGCATCGTCCACGTCCAGCGTCGTCCCGATAAGGCCGGCATCCGGCGAAAGGTTGGTGTGAACGTGGGTATCACCGAAGAAAACCCGATCCGGGTAAGCCCTGCCGGCATAGGGCGAGTAGACCTTATTCTCCCGAAAATCATCTCTTGTTACGACAATTTCCTGTAGAGCAGCTGCGCTGGGAAGCGAAACCACGGCGATAGTGATGGCTGCAGTTAGAGAGAGGAGAAGGTGTTTCATGTCGACGGTTCTCCCAATTTTCGATCCCGTATATTTGCCCGTTGGAGTTCGAATTGTTTGACTGTGGTTGCTTAGAGAGCTGCTCAACGCAGTTTCGCCAATACTTGGCTCATTTTCAAGTCGCGTCTCGCCATCTAAAGCCGGGGTCTCGTCTGCTCTCCGCGAAGATGGCTCAATGGCAATTCCCGGCCCAACTCTGCCGGACGCGTGCCCAAAGCCTTGTCCGGGATCGCCTCGTTCAGGATCGCGAATTCATCGGCTGAAGCACCCCCGTAACGCATCGTAGTATTGATGAGCGCTCCTGCCCCCTTGCCTCAGCCCCTCCGGTGATAGCCAAACAATGGCACCACCCCCAACTAGGACGCCATGCGCGGGCGGCCGGAGGCTGTGGCGCTGACCGAGGCGGAGATAAAAATGTCCTTGCCGTCGGCGACCGTGCGCTTGATCTCGCGATCGTGACGCACTTTGACCTCGGCGGCGCCGGCCTCGAGCGCTTTGCGCCGGGCCTCGGTCTCGGTCGCCCGTTCGGCGTTGGCGAGCGCTTGCTCGAGGTCGGTAAAATCCTCCGCGCCGCTTTCCAGGTGCAGCCGGTAGCGCCCTTCTGACGGCTGGGTGAGATTGGCCCGTGCCTTGACACTGACACGCCCGACAACGGCACCGACGGCATTGGCGACGCCGGCGTGCTCGGCAATCAGCGCCTCGGTTCCCAATAGGGTCGCGACATCGGGATAATACGTCGGCGCCGAGGCGCCCAAGCCAATGACCGGCAGGTTGAGCGACAACCCCATGCGGACAATGCCGTGGTGGCCATCGAGGGCGGCCGATGCGAGCGTGCTTCGGCTGAGCCCGCCTTCCTCATAGCCATCATTCGCCAAGGCGGTTTCGAGCAATGTCTCGGCCGAGGTGCGGCGCAGCAGGCGGACAATGCGGCGGGCCATCACGGTTGCGTCCTCGGCAATCCAAAGTCCACGGGCGTCGCGGCGGCGGGCGAAAAGCGCCAGCCCCTTCTCGGCGGCCTGCCTGTCCCAGCTGTCATGCAGATCGAGCATATGCGCCGCATCCGAGGGAGTGACGGCCGAGAGCATGACCAACCCGCGCGCGACGAGGCGGGTGAGATGGCTGATTTGCATCCGAACCCTGATGAGCTTGTCAACGGCAATCGGATGCGTGGAGAGGCTCTCCCAAAGCGCCACCTCGCCCTTGTTCAACCCGGCCAGAGCGTTGGGGGCAAGCTCGATCGCCATGGCGAAGCAACCGTCCAAATCCCGCGCGCGGGGCTGGGCGAGCTGGCGGTCGAGCGTCTCGTGGACCACACCTGGCGCGGTGGTCGCCAACAGGCTCAGCGGGATCACCCGGCGCGGGCCGAGGCAGAGGCGGGCGTGCAGACCGTCGGGCTCGAGACGCACCTCGCTGTCACCGCCGAGGCCCACGGTCGTCACCGCCACCGCTTCGACCATGGTGCGCCAGCCGCCGACCGTGGCGCCATCGCGATCGAGCGCCGGACGGCCTTCCTTCAGAACCGCAACATCGGTCGTCGTGCCACCGATGTCGGAGACGATGGCATCCCTGGCGCCGGTCAGATAGGCCGCACCAACAAGGCTCGCGGCCGGGCCGGAGAGAATGGTTTCGATGGGCCTCAGCTTGGCAAACTCCGCCGAGACGAGGGCGCCATCACCTCGAACGATCATCAGAGGGGCGTCAATGCCACGGGCGGCAAAGAGCGCCTCCGCACCGCCGATCAATCGATCGATCAATCCGATCAGGCGGGCATTCAGGACCGATGTGAGAGCCCGTCTCGGGCCATCCAGCCGGCTCGATAGCTCGTGGCTGCACGTCACCGGAAGTGTGGTTCGCTCGCGGATCAGGTCACGTACGACGATCTCGTCTTCCGGGTTGCGCACGGCGAACTCGGCGGCGATGGCAAAGCCCGACACACCGGTTGCGAGTTCGTCAAGTTCGGCGTCGAACGGCGCCAAGTCCAGTGGCCGCGCGCGATTGCCATGGGCGTCGTGGCCACCTTGGATTGCGATGACGGGGTCGCCGCCGAGGGCCTGCTCGAGCCCGGCGCGTTGCAAGGCCTCCTCTCCAAAGCCAACAAGCACGAGACAAACCCGGCCGCCCTGGCCCTCGACGAGGGCGTTGGTCGCAAGCGTCGTCGAGAGGCTCACCAGGCCGATGTCGGACGGCCTAACCCTGCCCTCTTTAAGCGCGGTGTCAACGGCTTCGGTGATGCCGATCCGCAAATCGTGTCTCGTGGTGAGCGCCTTGGCACTGGCGACGACGCCCTGGGTCTCATCAAGGAGTACGGCATCGGTGTAGGTGCCACCGGTATCAATGCCAAGCAAGAGCGACATGGTCAATCACACTCCTCAAGCATGCTGCAGCAGAACTAGTGCCCGCTCCACGGTTTCAATCCCGGCCGCGCGAGACGCGACAGCTTGAACGGTTCTGGGTCGACACACGGTGTGGCGGCGGTGACCAGATCGGCGGCGAGGCGCCCCGCTCCCGGGCCGACGCCAAAGCCATGCCCGGAAAACCCGGTCGCCAGGTAAAGGCCCGGTAACTCCTCGGTTTCCGATATGACCGGAACGGCGTCGGGCGTTGCATCGATCATGCCGGCCCAGCGTTCCTCGGACCTGATGTCGCTCAACGTCGGGAAGGCATCCCTCACCGCCTTGAGGGCTTGATCGAGCACCTGATTGTCGGGCTCGGGATCGAGCGTGCGAACGACCTCGAAGGGCGACACGTCGTCGAGCGGCCAATCGGCCCGCTCGGCCAGCTCTTCAAAGAAACTTCGCCCGAAGCGGATTTTCATGCGCTCGCGCTCGAGTTTGTAGGCGGGCCAGAAATCCCGAGCCCATTTGAGACCGTCAGGGACGATCTGATATGTCGTGGCACTGGGTCGGGCGACTGAGTAGCCACCGTCTAGGCGGCGGCGCATGGAGAACATTGGACCAGAAAGCCCGCCGGCAATGACCTCCGGCATTTGGTTCGTGCGTTGCACCGACGCCTTGACATTGAGAGCTTTGAGTTCAA
>JAUVMS010000299.1 GCA_030600135.1 Hyphomicrobiales bacterium
AAGCGACTTGCCCGACAGACCAGCGAGATATGACCTTACGGCAAGAGAAAAAGGGAGCACATCTTATTGGTGCACTTGATGGACGTTTTGGTGGAGGCGCTTATGGCACAGAACCGGAGCGCGCATGCGTTGACGATGTACTCACCGCTGTTCGACGCAAGGTGAGGAAAATAGTGGAAGGCAAGTATGACAAACCTGGTGATAACCTCAAATGGTTCGACCTCCTGATCTATCCCAGTGGAAATGCTTCTTTTTACGCCCATAGCGATGAAGTGATGGAGCGGCTAAGCCAAAGTCTGTCGGTAGAATTCTGGCGTAGTCCAGACGTTTCAAGAGTCAGATCGATCTCTGCGATGTTCAGAAGCCAGTTGGCCTACTGTAACAGGAGCGGGCTGCTGAAATTACCTTTGCACAAATGATGCTCAGTTTTCTCGTCGAGGCGGTTTCAGCCGAGATTTCATAGCGAAGATTCTTCTTCGAATAATCGTTCCAATCTGTCTTTTGGCCATGCTAGCGTTCCACCTCAATCAGGGAGGTCGGGAGATGGCAGAGCCTGGCGAGCAATTGGTTTGGCACAAGGTTGCGGACGTCGGGGAGTTGCCCGAGGGCCGGGTGAAGACGGTCTCGGCGGGGTCGCGACAGTTGGCACTGGTCCATTTCCAGGGCCAATTCACGGCCATGGAGAACCGCTGCCCGCACCAGGGTGGGCCGCTCGGTGAAGGCTCCATTGAAACCGGGACCGATGGCAAATGCTGGCTGCGGTGCCCTTGGCATGGCTGGGATTTCGATCCGCTCACCGGCAAACCGCCAGGCGGGCACGAGGACACCGGCCAAGAGATCTTTGCTGTCGAGGTGCGTGACGACGGGGTCTATGTCGGCCTCGAGGCCAGCACCGAGCGCGAGCGTACGGTGTCAGACGTCATGGCCGAGACCATGGTCAACTGGGGTGTGCGGCACGTCTTTGGCATGGTGGGGCACTCGAACCTCGGGCTTGCCGACGCGCTTCGATTGCAGGAGGAGAGAGGCAACCTTTCCTACATCGGTATCCGCCACGAGGGCGCAGCGTCCTTTGCTTGTTCCGGCTATGCCAAGCTGACGGGCCGGCCGGCCGCCTGCCTCACCATTGCCGGGCCTGGTGCGACCAACCTGATGACGGGGCTGTGGGACGCCAAGGTCGACAGGGCGCCCGTGCTCGCCATGACGGGTCAGGTCAACGTGCAGGTGTTCGGCCCGGGGGCATTTCAGGAGGTCGACCTTGCGTCGGCATTCGAGGCTGTTAGCCGATTCAGCCAGACCGTGCTCAATGGTTCCGACCATGGCGAACTGATGTCGCTGGCACTCAAGAACGCCATTATCGAGCGTGACGTGACCCATCTCATTTTTCCCGACGATGTGCAAACGCTGCCCGCAGGTGACGCAAAGGCGCTTGGTCCCGGCGGGCGAATGGGAACGTCGGCCATTACGCCACCGGCGCAGGAGCTTGAGGAGGCCATTGCGCTGATCGCCGGCGCCAAGCGCCCGATCATTATCGTCGGCTACGGTGCGCGTGAGAGCATGGACGGCGTCATCGCACTCGCCGAGCATTTGAGCGCGCCAATTCTCACAACGTTCAAGGCCAAGGGGCAGATCGCCGATGGCCACCCCCATGCGGCAGGTGTGCTCGGCCGATCCGGGACGCCGATCGCCAGCTGGTTCATGAACGAGAGCGATCTCATCGTCGCGTTCGGGGCGTCGTTTTCCAACCACACGGGAATCGAGCCCACCAAGCGCATCATCCAAGTTGATTTCGAGCGCATGGCGCTTGGCAAATTCCACCCGGTGACGGTCCCGGTGTGGGGTGACATCGGCGTTACGGCACGGGCCATGATGAATGGTCTCGACGGTGAACTGGCGGTCGTCGATCAGCGTTTCGAATTGGCTGAGCGGTGGGCCATGTGGCGCGAGGAGGTGGCGGGCCGTGCCAAGGACGATCTCGGCAATGGGCTGAGTTCGGCGGCGGTTTTTTCTTCCCTCACACGGGTGGCGCCCGAGGACGCGGTCATTGCCGTCGACGTCGGCAACAACACGTATTCGTTCGGCCGCTACTTCGAATGCCAAAGGCAAAGCGTCCTGATGTCCGGATACCTGGGCTCCATCGGATTTTCCCTCCCAGCCGCCATAGGGGCATGGGCCGCGACGCAAGACTTCGACGAGCATAAGGGCCGCAAGGTGCTGTCGGTCAGTGGGGACGGCGGCTTTGCGCAATATATGGCCGAGTTTACCACTGCCGTGAAATACGGCATGGATATCACCCACATCCTGCTCAACAACGGTGAGCTGGGCAAAATATCCAAGGAGCAGCGGGCGGGCGATTGGCCGGTCTGGCAGACCGCACTGCACAACCCGAGCTTTGCTGCCTATGCGCGGCTCTGCGGTGGTCGGGGTGTGCGGGTAACCGATGCGGGCGATCTCGACAATGCGTTGGCCGAGGCGATCGCTCATTCAGGGCCGGCATTGGTTGAAATCATGACGGATGTTGAGCTGATCTAGTGGAATGATGTGAGCACATTCCGCAGCGACGCGGTTGGCGCGGATCGTCCGTTCACGCAAACGTGTTGCGTGGTTCTTCCCGCTGCC
Organism: Hyphomicrobiales bacterium; assembly: GCA_030600135.1. Lineage (GTDB taxonomy): Bacteria > Pseudomonadota > Alphaproteobacteria > Rhizobiales > JAUVMS01 > JAUVMS01. The sequence continues at coordinate 2,617 of JAUVMS010000299.1, forward strand.
AATTGTTTGGTTCTACGGTGAGCGGGTGAACTTTTGCTCCGTGTCATGCTGAAAGGTGGACGCCATGCACATAAGACGCATCTTTCTGAATTTCACCTGCGCGTTTCTCGTCGGTAGTGCGGTGTTAGCGGCATCGGGTAGTGGCGCTGTCGCACAAGACGCGAAACGGGCCATCGAACAAGTGGCGGGAGACGTCTATCGCTTTCAAAACAATTTTCACTATGCCGTTTTCGTGGTGACCGAGGATGGCATCGTGGTGACCGATCCGATCAACTCCGACGCCGACAATTGGCTGAAGAGTGAGCTTGCCAAACGCTTCAACAAGCCGGTCACCCACATGGTGTTGTCGCACTTTCATGGCGACCACGCTTCCGGCGGCGAGGCATGGGGCGGCGGGCTCACAGTCATTGCGCACGAAAAAACCAAGGCGCATATTGCCGACGGCGCAACCACGACCGCGATGCCAACCAAGACACTCTCCGACACAATGATGTTCAAGGCTGGCGGCAAATCGTTTGAGCTGACGTACCTTGGTGAAGGGCATTCCGACGACTTGATCGCCATGGTCGTGCGGCCGGAGAACGTGGCGTTCGTGGTTGACGCGGTGTCGCCGAAACGGGTGCCCTATCGTGATTTCCCCCGCACCGATATCGATGGCCTGCTAAAGCAGATCAAAGTGGTCGAAGGGCTCGATTTCGAGATCCTGGCCCCTGGTCATGGCCCAATCGCGGCCAAGCAGGACGCCACCGACATGCGCGAGTACATCGAAAAGCTGAAAGCGGCGGTGACCGCCGAGCTCAAGGCCGGCAAGTCGGTGGACGATGCCATCGCCTCGGTAACCATGGACGACTACAAGGGCTGGGGCGCCTATGATCGTTGGCGCGAACTCAACATCCGCGGCATGGCGCGTTGGCTGAAGGAGAGCGGGCAGGTTCAGTGAGGCCCTGAGGTGCCGCGCGGCGGCTGGCGTGACGGCCGGCCGTCAGAACGGCGCCGGCCGTGCAACTGCGCGATGTACTTTCGGGTTCGGTGGTCGTGGCTGTCTGACTCAGCCATAGTCGGGCATGGACATAAACCCGTTTCGTCAAATCGTCTGGCCGTTCGCTGTCGCCGAAACGATCGTCTGGGCGACAATGTACTATTCATTCCCTGCGCTGCTGCTCGAGTGGGAACGAGATCTCGGTTGGTCGAAAGCCGAACTCACTGGCGCGTTTACGCTCGCACTCGTTTTGTCTGCGGTATTGGCGCCGTTTGCCGGACGCATCATTGATCATGGGCATGGCCGTCACGTGTTCGCGGGCAGCACCGTCCTTGGTGCGGCGATGCTCTGCCTGTTGTCCCAGGTCACGGAGCTATGGCAGTTCTACCTCGTGTGGATCGGTCTGGGATTTGCCATGGCCGGTTCGCTCTACGAGGCGTGCTTCGCTATCGTAACGAGGGTGTTCGGGGCAGACGCCAAGAAAGCCATCACGCTCGTCACGCTGGTCGCCGGGTTTGCCGGCACAGTGTCGTTTCCCAGTGCCCACACCTTGGTTGGATTGGTCGGCTGGCGCGGAGCGGTCGTTGTGTTCGCCATCGTCATGCTGGTCGTTGCCACGCCGCTCATTTGGTACGGCTGCCGCGCGGCTGAACGCCTCTCAGAGACGAACGCGCCGTCTCCCAGCCCCAAAACGTCGCATGCGCTGCACGTGGCCAAATCGTTCACATTTTGGGCACTAGCATTGTCGTTGGCGGCGATTGCCGTCGACCACAGCATGATCCTTACGCACCTACTGGCGATGTTGAACGAGCGTGGTGTGGACAAGGAGGCCGCGGTCCTCGCGGCATCGATGCTGGGGCCGATGCAAGTCGCCGGCAGGCTCGCCATGATGGCGGCCGAACGACACGTCTCGAACATCGCTATCTCGGTGGCCTGTTTTCTCGCCCTGGGTGCGGCCGCCGCATCGTTGCTCGGCGCCAGCGCGATACCTAGCCTGATCGTCGCGTTCGTCGTCTTTCAGGGGGCTGGCTACGGTGTCACCAGCATCATCCGCCCCGTACTCGTGGCCGAATTGCTGGGGCGCCAGAATTTTGGCGTGGTTTCAGGCCTTGTCGCGGTTCCGTTCATGGCGGGTTTCGCGGCCGGCCCCACCGTCGGCGCTCTGATTTGGGATGCCGGCGGCTACACGTCGGTCATTCTGTTCGCCGTCGCGATTTTGGGACTGGGCCTCACTCTGCTGCTGGCGGCAGTCAAGTGGTCAGCACGGGCAACAGCGAGCTAAGGCGTGACAATGGCCTGGCGTATGGCAAAGGCGTTGCTTGCGGTCGCCACCTCGAGGCTACCGCGCAAACTGGGTAGACCCGGCATATGGAAAGTTTTCATCCGCAATTGCGGGGTCGCGGCTGGGATGCGCTTGGCCTTGGCCAATCTCGCCGACTTTGCACGATTGCGTTTGGCGGCCAGGCGGCGGCGCTC
>JAUVMS010000132.1 GCA_030600135.1 Hyphomicrobiales bacterium
GGATTAATGATTGTTTGGCGCGAGTGGAGGCTGACACGTTGAGCAGAGATCGGCGACGACGAGCCCAAATGACCACTTCGCTCCTGCGCCGCCCTCGTACAATTCGGCGCAATACGCGCAGGCGCGCAAGATGGGGTCTTACTATGCAAGAAGAACAATTACGGAGGCTCCTCGCATTGTTTCCCGAGTGCGGATGGCGATCGCCGCACGTGGCGTTCAGTCGCCTACTCGCCTAGGGGCGACGTCTTGATCGACTTCAAAGCCATCTAAGCTCGGTTCCTGCCTCTCTGTGTTTTCGAGCAAATTGCGAACTGCCATAAGCTGTGCTTGGGCCTCTGGGGTTTGATCTGCCAGATAAGCCTCTTCCGCACTTCGCATTGCTCGTTCAAGTTCTGTTCCACGTCGCTGCAGCGACACAGTATCGCGCCAGCCAAGGGCTACCTCCTGCTCGGAGGCGTCTGGCTCGCTGAACCGATCGCTCTTGTGTGTGTTCGCGCGTTCTGCAAGGGTCACCACATTCCCCAACCCCAACCTGTCCAGATGGTGGTGTAACGTCGTTCTGTTAAGCGGATTCTCCAATGCGTGGACTTGAAGAATGGCGTCGCGCAGCTTCGACATGGGCGCTGCTTCGAATTCGAGCGCGGCAATCTCTTCTGCATGCTCATCAATTAACCAGGGATGATTGAGCAAGGTTCGCACAATGAGCGCCTCGCGGCTCGTAACCAAACTCTTCGCTCCTTGGATCAAGCCACTTTGCAAGAGGCTTGCAGAGGCGGGTGCGCCTAATCGACCATGATCGCTGCGTCGCGGCATGTCGCGCCGGGCGGGTGATCTATGGCTGGCACCCGTGGTCTGTCGTTGCTGCGACCGCTGATTGCCTTGTGCCGCTGACCAAACCCGTTTGAGGCGCGCACTGATCTCGCGGTGGTAGTGCGTCTTTACAGCCATATCACCGACGCACTCCACCAAGCCGCGCAGGCGCTGCTCGAGACTGGCGCGACGCTCAGGGGTCGACCAATTGCCGGCCTGCCATTCCCTTTGCCATAACACATCGACAAGGGGCATTGCGGCAGACAACACCTCGGCCATGGCACCCCGCCCGGCGCGACGAACAAGATCGTCGGGATCCAGTCCCTCCGGGAGAAAGGCGAAACGCAGGCTCAATCCCGGTTGCAAGAGCGGGAGCGCCGTCTCCAGCGCACGATGAGCGGCTTTGGTGCCCGCTGCGTCGCCGTCGAAACAGAGCACCGGCTCCGGCGCCATGCGCCACAGCAAGCGGATTTGCTGTTCTGTCAGGGCCGTGCCGAGTGGAGCGACAGCGTTGGCAATACCGGCGCCAACCAGGGCGATGACGTCCATGTAACCTTCGGCGACGACAATGGAGCCATTCTCATAGGCCGCCTGGCGCGCCTTATCCGCGTTGAACAACACCGAACCTTTGTGAAACAGCGGCGTTTCGGGCGAGTTTAGGTATTTGGCGGGCTGCGAGGGGTCCATGGCGCGACCGCCAAAGGCGATGACGCGGCCACGCAGGTCGGTGATTGGAAAAATGATGCGGTTGCGGAAGCGATCGTAGGGAACCGCGATATCGTCGCCAGCGATTACCATGCCGGCAATCGCCATCTCTTCGACCATGAAGCCAGCCGCTGACAGGTGGTTCTTCAGGGCAAAGCGATCGTTGTGCGCATAGCCGATGCGAAATTGGGCACGTAGCTGGGGTTGAACGCCCCGCTTGTCAAGATAGTTGCGGGCTTCGCGACCGGTGGCGGCCTTGAGTTCGCCCTCGAAATAGGCGCTGGCGCGCTCCATCAGTGCAAGCAGTCGTTCGCGTTCACCCTCGCGACGAACCATCTCTGGCGTTGCCTTGGGCAGCGAGACGCCCGCTTCTGCAGCGAGCCGCTCAATGGCCTCGGGAAACGACAGTCCTTCCGTCTTCATAAGGAATTTGAAAATGTCACCGTGCTCGCCGCTGGCAAAGCAGTGATAGAAGCCCTTCTGATCGTTGACGGTGAAGGAGGGTGTCTTTTCCTGCTTGAAGGGGCTTAGTCCAACAAACTCCCGTCCCTGACGTTTAAGCTGGACGCGGCGCGCCACGACCTGACTAACAGGTAAACGCGCCCGGATCTCGTCAAGCAGGTCAGGTGGATAGCGCATAGGGGAATCGGTCACCTCGGTTGGGGTTGGCGAATCCTACGTGATTCGGTTGCGGGTGCCTTGCGCGTAACCAAGCCTGCGAACACGTAGTGGATGACTGGGGTAACCGTCTGACACGCCACGGCTTTCCATACGCCGTCAGCGCCGCAATTGAATAACGGACCCGACATCGCACTGTGAAACCCGTGCGACCACGTCATTTTTGCAGACGGTCGTGCCAGGGCAAGTCTTCGCGGTGACGGGGACGTCGCGATGGAACAGCAATGCTTGCGGGGGTAGACCGAAGCGTTTTTGCACCGCACGCGTGACAAATACGACACTTTCGAGTTGACGCCCCTTGAGCTGGTCATGTCCTTCATCGAAATTGCCAATGGTTTCAAACATGAAGGCCCAGCGATTGAGAACGCCGCCGACACTCGCCGGCGTTTTGTTCCAGTCTCGTCCGGTCCAGATGACGCCATCGGGGGCGATGCTGACATGCTGAGCAATATCGTCCCAGCCCAAGTCATGGACGTGAAAGCGATACATCGCCTCAATGGATGCAAGGCTGCGATAATCGGCATGCGCCGGGAACCAGGTGTGGTGCATGTCGACGCGCCAAATTCGAGCATGCCAGGGATAGTTCATCAGTTCGGAGGCGAACTCTGCTTGCGACAATGGGCGGAACGGAGGAGGCATCAATACGTTTCAAAAATCGATATTATACAACGAGTTAGCTCAGACGTGCATGATTTGAACGGTCTTGCTGTTAGCCCAGTTGCTGTTTCACCATGGCACTCGCCTTGGAAAAATCCATTTGCCCGGCGAAGCGTTCCTTCAGGGTGCTCATCACGCGGCCCATGTCCTTGAGCCCCTCGCACTCCAATTCGCGCACGACGGTCTCGACCGCGGCCTTCATCTCATCGCCGGCAAGTTGAGGCGGCAAGAAGGTCTCGATTATCTCGATCTCTTCCCTTTCCTGCTGCGCGAGTTCGACACGGCCAGCTTCCTCATAGGTCTTCATCGATTCGCGTCGCTGCTTGATCATCTTGGCCAGGATGTCGAGCACTTCGCTTTCACTAACGCCGTCCTTGCCGGTGCTGCGCGCGGCAATATCGCGGTCCTTTATGGCGGCGCTAATCAACCTGAGGGTCGACATACGGCGCTTGTCTTGCGACTTGATCGCATCTTTGAGCGCCGCGTTTATCCGATCGCGCATAGGGGTATGCTCCCGATAAACGGTGCGCCAGACCTTAGTTGCGAATCGTAGCACGCGGCAAGGCAAAACCGATCTTGGAAAATTTGCCGTTGATAGGCCACGCCGTCGTTGACCGCGCGCTGCCCCCCACTTAGGTTCCGAGCGATGTCAACCAGTCCAACCTTTTCTGCGTGGTTCGGACCGGGCGGCGGGCCGCTCTGGCGCGGTGGCGCCTGTGACCGCTCAAGAAAATTGATTGAGGCCTTGGGCCAAGTGGATCAATTGCTCGCGGCAAAAGTCGATCCCTGGTCCGGCAAGAGCACGAGAACAGCCGAAAGTCATGGACGAAATCAGACTGAAAGCAAGCGCACGCCCGCCTTGGCAAGAGTTGGAAATGGGTGCCGCCACCGGCGCCCTCGTGTTGGCGGACGGCACGGTGATGCGCGGCCAAGGCATCGGGGCGACGGGCTCGGCCGTGGGTGAAGTCTGCTTCAACACGGCGATAACGGGTTATCAGGAGATCCTCACCGATCCGTCTTACGCCGGTCAGATCATCTCGTTCACGTTTCCACACATCGGCAACGTCGGCACCAATGCCGACGATATGGAGACCACCAATTTGGCAGCGCGTTCCGGGATTCGCGGCTGCATCGTGCGGGCTCGGATCTCCGAGCCGTCCAATTATCGCGCCAGTCAGCATTTTGACAGCTGGCTCAAAGCACGCGGCATTATTGCCTTGGCCGGTATCGACACACGCGCTTTGACCGCCCGAATCCGCGAAACCGGCATGCCCAATGGCGTTATTTCCCACGCTGCCGACGGCCAGCTCGATCTCGAAGCACTCAAGGCCGAGGCGGCGGCGTGGCCCGGCATCGATGGCATGGACCTGGCGAAAGAGGTGACTTGCGGGCAGAGCTACACCTGGGACGAGACGGTTTGGCAGTGGGGTGAGGGGTTTGGCCGGCAAACCGCGCCTGAGTTCCATGTCGTGGCGATCGATTATGGGTTGAAGCGCAACATCCTCAGATGCCTTGCATCGGCAGGCTGCCGAATTACCGTCGTTTCAGCCCAAACCAGTGCCGATGACATCTTGGCGCGAAATCCGGACGGCATCTTTTTGTCCAATGGTCCTGGCGATCCGGCGGCAACTGGTGAATACGCGGTCCCCGTCATCGCTGAGCTGGTGGACAGCGGCAAACCGGTTTTCGGCATCTGCCTCGGACATCAAATGCTGGCACTTGCGCTTGGCGCCAAGACCGCCAAGATGCATCAGGGCCATCACGGCGCAAACCATCCGGTCAAGGACCACACCACCGGCAAGGTTGAAATCACCTCGATGAACCATGGTTTTACCGTTGAGCGCGACTCGTTGCCGGGCACGCTCGAAGAAACCCACGTTTCGTTGTTTGACGGCTCCAACTGTGGCGTCCGCCTCTCCGGTCGGCCGGTATTTTCCGTGCAGTACCATCCCGAGGCATCACCAGGACCGCAGGACAGCCATTATCTCTTCGAGCGGTTCGTCGACCTCATGCGCGAAGCCCGGGACAAGGCCTGATCTGTGGACGTGCAACGCCGGCTAATGGGCCCAACACGACAATCGGGCGCGGGCCTCGCGTATCGTGCCCGTTGGGGACGGTATGAAATGTCCATTGCCGACCGGATCATCCAGCGTGCCAATTTGCCGGCCATTTTGGCGCTCACGCTCGCCTTGGGTATTTTGACGCCAGCAGGAAATGTGCAGGCGGGCCAACCACTGCCGGCGAAGTTCGGGTATCCGACGGTCTGGAGCGCGGCCGAGGGCAAATACGTTTCAATCGACGATTTGGCGCGCGAACTAACGCAGGCCGATATCGTGCTGATTGGCGAAGTCCACGACAATCCCTGGCATCACAAGGCACAAGCGTGGCTGCTTCGACAGATGGCGCGCACGCGCCGGCCGGCAGTGGTGCTCGAAATGATTAGTGCCGGTGAGGCAGATGCTCTCGAGACGTACCTTGCTCAGCCAAGCCCGAGCGCGCGGAAACTTGGCGAAGCGGTCAATTGGAAAAAGCGTGGCTGGCCGAGTTGGTCGATCTACGAACCGATCGCGGAGGCCGCCCTCGAGCACAAGCTCCCGCTTCGCGCCGGTGATGCGGTGACATCGGACATTCGAGCGGTCGGCAAGGGTGGTCTCGAGGCTCTCGGAGCGGAACGGCAAGCGGCACTCGGACTAGATGAAGGGCTCGAACCAGCGCTGCAGAGCGCGCTTCTCACAGAACTCAAGGACGGGCATTGCAATTTGCTGCCGGAGACGGCGCTCGGCCCGATGAGCGCGGTGCAGCGCTTCCGCGATGCGAGCATGGCCCAGGCAATCGTGCGTGCTCATGGCGAGGGCGGCGTGGTGTTGATAGCGGGCAATGGTCACGTCCGTGGCGACAGAGGCGTTGCCTGGTACTTGCGTCGACGCCTGCCGGATGCGCGCGTCGTCTCGATCGTTCTGCTCGAGACTGATAACGAAGCACTTGGCGCCATTGAGACTCGATCGGCGCCACCTGAGGATACACCGCCTGCCGATTTTGCCTGGCCAATGCCGCGCCAGGCGCGCGAGGACCAATGCGAGCTGTTGCGCAAACGCTTCGCCAAACCGCAAAAGGGCGCGGGCTAATTCGACGCGATAGGCAGTGATCCCTGCCATGCGCAGCGGTCGAATTCCTCGAAACTGGTGAGGCGAAGTTCGCCATCTGACCGCATTTCGGCGTCACAGCCTTCGATCGCGTCCTCGTCGGCGAAAACGAAGACGGACACACGACCACCACTGCCGTCAGGTTTGCTGCAAAATCGGTTGCCCGGCTCGACCCAGCGCAAGACGGGCGTAGCCTCGCTAGTTCTGTCGGCGGGTTCGGCGCGCACAAACACCCGTGTATCACTCTCGTTTGCCATGCAATAGGCGCCAGCAGGGCGCGCTGCCAGCATCAACCAACCGCCGATCGCCATAACGAGCAGGCCAGCAGACAGGAACGTGTAACCAAGGACCTGGTAAAAGACATCAAGTCGTCTCATGTCCACTCCCAAGTTCATCTGTGGCAATTCTAGTCGAAATTCACCTCACCGGCGGTCAATAGGATGTGTTTGCTCGGTGAGGACGATGTCTTAGAAATTCGAGCGCACTCGGCATGTGGCGTGGAACAATTGGCAGGTCATGGGCTAAGCTGGCGACTTGCAGTGGAGGAGACGCGTTCATGATCGCCGTTATTTTCGAGTTTTGGCCGAAGGCAGAGGCCAGGCAGGACTACATGGATATCGCGGCCGAGCTGCGGCCCTACCTGGCCGAGATCGACGGATTTGTCTCCATAGAGCGGTTCGAAAGTCTTAGTGAGCCGGGCAAAATTCTTTCGCTCTCGTTTTGGCGCGACGAAGAAGCCATCGCTGAATGGCGCCGGCTCGAGCCACACCGCGTCGCCCAGGCCAAGGGTCGTGCACGACTGTTCTCCGACTACCGGCTACGTGTCGCCGAAATCGTGCGGGACTACGGCAAGGAAAAGCGGGCCCAGGCGCCTGGCGATAGCCGTGAAGCCCATGGGGCGTGAAAGTGGAAATGACATTGCTGATTTCTGGAGAAGTGGCGAAAAATGTTTTCAATCAAGAGGAGGTGGAAATCAAGTATGGAAAAATATGCATAAATCCAACTCGATCTATTCATGCAATTGAATTTAAGGCATAAAACTTGATCGATTTTCAGCCGTGGAATTGAATGGGGCAATCTGTGATGAAGTCGAGCATTATTTCAAAAGAATTTGCCGCGCCTTGCGACTTGTTTAAATGGACTGAAAATGGCTTAATTCGTTATATTCCATCTGCGCTTCTTGGCGAAACGTCAGGCGCTGCTCCTCGATCAGCCGTTCGGCCTCGCGGATTGCCGCTTCAATTCGTGGTATCGCTTTGCCGTTGCCGGCGAGTTGGCCACTCAAGTCGGCGATCACCCGGTCGAGCTGGAGAACTTCCGTCTTCGGCACAATGCCTTGGCGGGCCATTGGCTTTTTGAGCTTTTGCTCCTCCATTGCGATCTCAAGGCTGCGCTCGAAGCGCTTTCGGTTTTCGTCGAGTTCGGCAAGCTCCATACGTCGCTGTGTCAGGCGCTCGCCAAGCACGCGTTCCTTCGCCAAGAGGTTTGACTTGCGGATTTCATATAAACTGCGCTCGTTTTGAACGACCATCGGCGCGCGCTTGACGAGACGCTCCTGAAAGACCAACTCGCCGCCCGACGGATTTGATATCTCGAATTGCAGTCGCGTCAGCTGCGCGCGCAGGCTGATCGCTTTTGCCTCCCGTTCGCCGAGATCGGAGGAAAAGCTGGTGTCGTCGATGCGCAATAGAACCTGGCCCTTTTTGACCCGCGCGCCCTCTCGCGTGAGCAGTTCCTCGACAATACCGCCTTCAAGGCTCTGGACCACTTGCTTCTTGGACGACGGGATGACTTGCCCATCACCCCGCGTCACCTCGTCCAGTTGTGCCAAATAGGCCCAGCCGAGAAATGCCATCGCAAGCGCCGTGCAAGCATAGAGCACACTCACCGAGCGGCGTGGCGGCTGGTCGTAGAGCGCAACATCGGTATCGGACAAGAGTTCGCGCGTGCGTTGCTCGGCCTCGGTAAGTTTCTGCTTTGATTTCTTACGAAAAAACATCCGCCAAACCCAAAACTTGCTTCGTTCGGGTTTGGCGTTTCAAGGACAATACCAACTTGTCGTCAGTTAACGGACTAAGTGACCGCGCTCAAATCTGCCGTCAACTATGGTGAATGACGAAAACCCATCAACCCCTTGGGATTTGTCACCACGAGCCCATGCGGCGATGAAAACATTCGCACTGCTGTACCAGCTCAATACACATTTTTCGGTATTTCCAGCCCCGTCCCCAATGATTGAGGAAGCCCAACACCTTGGCGCAACTGGTCTTGGCC
>JAUVMS010000283.1 GCA_030600135.1 Hyphomicrobiales bacterium
TAGCCGGTCGATGAGCCAGTAGGCCGAGAGGCAGCCGATGGCATAGGCGGCCAGACGTGGGGCCCAGCGCCAGGAAGGGATTGCGTCGCTCAGCAAGCGGCGACCGGCTGCGATGATGAGAAGCACCGTGGCGACGAAGAGGAGCTGACCGGCCTCGACGCCCAGATTGAACATCAGCAGTGCGAGCGGGATGTCGGACTGCGGCAGACCGATCTCGCTCAAGGCCCCGGCAAAGCCCAGGCCATGCAACAGGCCGAAGACGAAGGCGACAATCCAGGGATAGCGTCGGCAGAGATTGTCCCGGTTGTCGTCCTTTGCCAATTCCGTCGCCAGGAACACAATGCTGAGCGCAATGACGGCCTCGACCGGGCGCTGCGGTACAGCGACGTGTCCGAGTGTCGCCAATGCCAGGGTGATGCTATGGGCGACAGTGAAGGCGGTGATGGTCTTGACGAGCATCCAGCCGTCGCGGATCAACAACAGTAAGGCGAAGATGAAAAGAAGGTGGTCGACGCCAAACAGGATGTGCTCGACACCAAGCAAGAAATAGGTTTTTGCCACCTCGAGTGTGCTGGGGGTCGCGGCGACAACAAGGGTGGGAGCCTCCGGGGTCAGGCGTTGGACATCCGATGCGCCGTTCGCATGCTGAAGGCGGAAGAGCACGTCCGTCAGCGTTTTATCAAGCCCGGAGATCCAGATTTTCTTTCCCGCAAGGCCGTTGGCGCAAAGGACGGTCCAGCGCTCGATCGCCGCGCCGCCGGCCCAGGTCTGTGTGCGTGGCGATGTGACCGTACAGTTGTCAGGTAACTCAGCGCCGAGAGCAAGCCGCCGTCCGCCCCGCGCCGGGACCTTCCAGAGCACGTCAAAGGTATCGCCGGATTGTTCTCGTAGCTCCAAATAGCCGGGGCGAAGTTCGTGACTGTGCCCCGGGGTTGCGAGAGACAACAGAACAAGAAAGGAGATAAACCCAAGGCTGATGCGGATCATTGTCGGAGTGCCGAGGTTTTCTGTTGCTTCGCCGGCATTTCAACACGTACCTGATATTGCGCCTTCAGTCGCTCATAGTAGGCTTTGTCAATCTCCTTGCGGCGACGTGCCCGCCATGCATGCGCCACGCGCTTTCGGATCGATGCCAGAGGCCGCAGTTCCGCTGGTTTGTGTTGGCTGACACGAACCAGGTGCAATCCGTAAGCCGACTTCAGTGGCCCGAGCCATGGTCCGGTTGGAAGATCATTGAGACCGGCGGCGAACTCCTGGCCGAATTCGCGTGCAATCCTGCTGGCCGGCGTCAGTGCAAGGCGAGCGGGCAGCAGGGTGGGATCGCCCATTTGCGAGATGTCGGCGCCGGCATCAGCTGCATTGAGCTGTTGGAGCAATCTACGCGCCTCGGCCACTGTCTCGGTACCATGCTCTTGCGGGCTCACGTAGACCTGCTCAAAGGCAATTTTTGGTTCAAGCGTAAACCTTACTGGATTGGCGTCGAGGAATGCCTGCAAGTCCTCATCCGTCGGAGCAATGGCTTCGGCGGCGCTGGCGCTCAAGAACTCGATTTTCTGGCGCAATCGGCGGCGAATGACGGTGTCATTCTCATTGAGCCCAAGTTTCAGCGCTTCGCGATAATAAATTTCCTCCTTGATGAAATCCGCGATCAAGCCGTCGAGTTCAGCAGTAGTGGGCGGGCGTTGTCGTGTCTTCTGCCACAGCGCCGCCAAACGCTCCACCTGAGCGGGCGTGATAACAATTTCGTCCGCGCTCGGTTCGGCGTTGTTGTTGCGCAACGCAAAGACGGCAAACATGATAGCGCCGACCAGCAGGAAGTGAACCAAGGGCTCGCGTGCGAGTCGTCTAATCGTGCTCATTTCCGATTAACCCTTGGGGGCGTACCAAATTGGCGAGGTGTATGCCCGCTCCTGGGTCGATGTCGGGGCGCCCTTAGGCAAGTCAATGCCAAATCTGAAGGCGTCATAGGTCGACCAACGTGGTGTTGGGATCTCGATCACGCGGGCATAATAGAATGCTTTTTCAGCCGGGTCGAAATCCGGATCGGCCCATACGGCACCGAGTTCGGAATCGCCAATGGTGTTGGTCCAATTGGCGTTTATTGCGTCAACCGTATTGCCGACAGCCGGTAGCTTGCCATCGCTGGCGATCTCGCGCCCATCGGACCAGGCGACATCGAAGACCTTTTCCTCGGTCTTGCCGTCCTTGTCGAGCCAGCCCTTGACGATCTGGATGCGGTCGAGGTTTGCGCCGACCGGATCGCGCAGCGCGTAGACCATGAATGTCGGGGCCGATGCGCCGTCCGGCTGGGCCGGCAGATCGCCGCCCATCGGCACGCCTTTGGCGTAGCCTGCGAATGCGGGTTGACGGTTGTTGAGATCGCCTCTCGAGAACTCCCAACCACCGAAGAACCGAACCATCATGCGGCTGCCCGTGGTCGCATAAACCTCTTTGCGCTCCATGGCATCGAACAGCGCTTCACGGCTGTTATCGCTCGCCCAAACCGCGGCGAGACCCGATGCGACCTGTTGCCAAGCGAAAATTGTCCCGGCCGGGCTCTTCATGAAGGGATGGCTCATTCGCTCGGGGTTCGGCTCATAGCCGGAGTGCTTGCCGAAGAAATTATCCTCCTGCGCTGTCGCCATGGTGGTGTGGCTGTCGGTGGAGCCGATCATACCGAATTTGTAAGGGTTGGTGCCGAGTTTCGTCTCGATTGCCAGGCCGCGCTTCAATGCTTCGCGGGCATATTCGCCGGGCAGCATGTCCTTGGTCTTGGCTTGTGAAACGTCGAGGTTGGCGACGTCCCAGTTTTCATAGTCGGCGAACTCGTCGTTGGGCGAGAGCACGGGATGGGTCTCTCCGTCGCCCTTGATTTGGGTCGCTTCATAGAGCGGTTCCCAGTTGGCGCGCGTTGTGACATAGGTGTCGTCCAGTGCGACGCCGTCGTACTGGGCTTCGAGCGGGAACATGATGCCGTTGGACAGATTGCCGTTGTGGGCGATGGCCAAGACGTCGCCGCTGGTCTTTTGCTCGTAGGTTTCGAGCCATTTCCAGAGATCGCGAGGATTGGTGCTGCCGAGCGGCGCAACGGTCGTGTAGGGCGGGGTTTGCGAAGCCCGGGCCCCTCCGTCGCGGTAGATGACGACCCGGTGCACGTTGTTGCCTTTGATGAGCGACGTCCATTCATAGCCAATGAAGGCGGTGAACTTGCCCGGATCATTGAATTCCTCGGCCGCGTCGATGGTTGCCTGCCAGGTCGACCGGTAGGCCTTGGAATCGGGAGTGTACATCAGGGTCGGCGGGAACTCGCCTTGGGAGAATTTGCCAATGAGCTCCAACGCGACGTCAACTCCTTCGCCCTTTTGAATGCGGTCGTACCAGTCCTTGCCGGTCGGATCGCTTATGATGTGCCGCTTGCCGGCGAACAAATCCGGGAAAAAACCCATGTTGTCGGAGTGGTCGGCGACGACCAGAAAGTCGAGGGGACGCGAAAGCCTGGCTTTGAGACCGGTCGAGGTGGTGATCTCGTCACCACGGGCGAACTGGTGGGCTTCGCGTGGCGAGAGCCGGTTGCCGAAGGCGCCAGCGTCCATAGAAAAGCCGGTGTGCAAATGGGTGTCGCCCCAATAAACCCTGCTGGGAAACGTTCGCCCAGCATAGGGAGAGTAAGCCTTGCCGGTATAGGTCTTTGCCAGAGCACCGCTGCCGTCAGGTGGCGGCGGGACTTGAGCCGATGCCTGCGAAACCGCGAATGCCGCAACAAAGCAAGAACTCAATACAAATAACCGTGTACGCATCGCAACAAATCTTCCCTCGTTGAGGCTTCGATCTCTCGACAGACAAATATTCGTGAAAAGAAATGTCAAGTTACATCTCAGATACGGCAGAATTTTATTTACTGTACCGAGCCTATTTTTGATTTTTATCTTTGAATCTGTAAGCGCACGTTTGATTGATTTGATATTTCCTAGAGCCAGGGCAGTGAATCGAACCTCTGAGACTTCACGTGCCGCGATCCACACGAGTTCTTCGGCAGCCTGCTAGGCCACATCGTGGCTGGTCCATAAAAAAAGCTACAATTCGGCCCAAGGATCGCCAGACTTGGCGCGTCTTAGGTCTGGTGCACCATGAATGAACAAAGCGATCAGTGGCTGATTGAGAGGGCTGTTGACGGGGACGGCGCGGCGTTCGCGCGTCTGGTTGACCGCCATTACGCACTGATCTACCGGATTGCCTGCAAATGGTGCTCCAACCAGGCGGATGCCGAAGACATTACGCACGATGTCTGCGTCAAACTTGGCCATACGATCCGAAGTTTTAGGGGTTCGTCGAGCTTTTCCAGTTGGCTCTATCGGGTCACGCTCAATGTGGTCCGAGATTTCCATCGTGCCAGCGCACGGCGGCAACACAAAGTCTCTGCATTGGCGCTGGTGAGCGAGAGCGCGTATCAGCCCGACGCGGAGGACGCCATCACCAAGGGCGAATTGTGGTCGGCGGTCCACGCCCTACCCAACAAGCAGCGCGACGCGATCCTGCTCGTCTACAGTGAAGAGTTGAGCCACGCCGAAGCGGCAGACATCATGGGATGCGCGGAAACCACCGTTTCCTGGCACCTACATGAGGCAAGAAAGCGACTGAAAGGCGCCCTCGAGGGTTAAGGTTATGGACGACAAAGACCTCAAAGCACTAAAGGATGTGGTGCTGGCGAAGCCGTCGGTCGCTGCAAGGGATCGCGCTTTGCACGCCGCCCAGCTGGCGTTTGAGGATGCGGGAAAAAAATCGACACAGAAGGCCAAAGGAAATCGCGGCAGCGGGCGTCTCTTGTCCACGTTCATGCAATCAACATGGGAGTGGACCATGGCCCGTCGTATCGTCGTTGGCACAATTGCCGCCAGTATCATGCTTGTTCCTATTGGCGCTCATCTCATTCAGACAACCGGCAGCCCGGGGGTGATGGAAATGTTTGGTGTGGGGCGCCAGGAACCTGGATGGAGTTATTTCCGGAGAAAAAATATCGAACTCGATTCTATCTCTGGTCAGGCAGGAAAGAGAGAGGTCCCGGTCATCACATTGGACGATGGTGCGCGAACTCATGCGGAATCGCCTCTAGGTGGAAGCGAAGTTGCGGCAATTCCGACCGAGCGAAAGTCCAGCACGGGTGAGGTGGTACACGCGGCCCCGACTTCGGGAACTAAGAAAGCGCACCTGCGCGTGATGAAGCCGGCAAGACTGCAGGATTTGAATTCCGGAAATACCGGTATTTACAGTCGGGTCGGCGACCTGTCAGTCAAATCTGATGGAACTGTTCGTCCGGTGCCTGCTCCTTATGCCGAGCAAGGGCGCGACAAATTTGAGAAATTTGCA
>JAUVMS010000223.1 GCA_030600135.1 Hyphomicrobiales bacterium
CGGGCGCGGCGCAGCGCACATGTGGACGCCACCTCAGGCCTATTTGCCTTGATTTCGGGCCGCCTAGATATTTCGCACTAGAGACCTTCTCAAATCTATTCTAAGTCTTATGCAGTGCAGGAGAGCAGTGCGTATGAAGAATCTGTGGTTCACCGGCGTTATTGTCATCTTAGCCAGCCTCATGACTATTGTCGCTGGTTGTAGTGACAGTGATCAGAGTAAAACCGCCCACAACGAAAAGGAAAATGCGCCGGGTGTCGTGGTGCAGCCCGTGGTCTCAAAAGCCGTCACCGCATCGGTTGAATTTGTTGGTCAAACGGAGCAATACCAAAAAGTCGATTTGCGCGCCCGGGTCAACGGAACCCTCCTGAATCGCGCTTTCGTGGAGGGCGCCAAGGTCGAGGTCAGCGCCCTCATGTACGAAATCGACCCGGCGGAATTCATTGCGGCACGGGACGCAGCGGCGGCAAAAGTGGCTCGTGCCGAGGCGACGCTCGTGGAGGCCGAACGTAGCCGCGAGCGCTATGAAACGCTCGTGGCTCGCGAGACAGCGAGCGTCGCCAGATTCGACGAGGCCAAGGCGAAGGAAGGTCAATCCAAGGCCGATCTGGCGGCGGCAAAGGCCGATCTGGAGCGTGCCAACCTCGATCTCGGATATACCAAGATCGCCTCGCCAATTTCTGGCAAAGTCGGGCGTAGCAGTGTCGATGCAGGCAACCTGATCGGCCCCGACAGTGGCATACTCGCGACAGTCCTGACACTCGATCCGATCTACGTAATCTTCTCGGTCACAGAGCGTGAGTTCCTGAACTACCAAGCAAGGGTTCGAGACGGAAAGGCCGAGGAGTTCACACCGAAGATACGGTTGGCGAACAACCTGATCTACCCGCCGGAGGGCAAGCTCAATTTCATGGACAACAGGGTGGATCCGACGACTGGTACCATCAAGGCGCGACTGACGTTTCCAAATCCTGACGGCATCGTCCTACCTGGGCAGTTCGTAAATGTCATCTTGATGAGCGCTGAACCGCAAGAGCAGTTGATTGTGCCCCAGGCCGCCGTGCAGGAGAATCAGGCGGGCGCGTTCGTCCTGGTTGTCGATGGTGAAAGCCGGGTGCAGACGCGGCCGATTACGACCGGCCAGACGAGCGGCACGGATGTCGTCGTGACCGACGGTTTGACCGAGGGCGAGACGATCATTGTCGACGGAATCCAAAAAGTGCGCCCCGGCGGCCTGGTCAATCCCGTGGCCCGGGAACCGAAGACGGAACAAGGTTAGGATCCGGGCGACACATGTTCAGCGCGTTTTTCATCGACCGGCCCAAGTTCGCCTTTGTCATCGCGATCGTGACGCTGATCGCCGGGCTGCTCGCGCTGACGCGGTTGCCGGTTGCGGAATACCCTGAATTAACGCCACCGCAGGTGCAGGTCAGCGCGAAGTATCCGGGTGCCAATGCAGAGGTCGTGGAACAAACCGTCGCCGCCGTCGTCGAGGCCGAGGTCAACGGCGTCGAAGACATGATCTATATGTCGTCGAAAAGCTCGAACGACGGCAGCTACAATCTCACCGTCACGTTCGAGGTGGGCACCGATTCCGATACCGCCCAGGTCAACGTGCAAAACCGCGTGGCGCTGACCACGCCGAAGCTGCCGGAGGAGGTCAACCGGCAAGGCGTCTCGGTCAAGAAACAATCGACCAGCATGTTGATGATCGTCTCGGTGCACTCACCGAACGAAACCTTCGACAATATCTTCCTCAGCAATTATACGAGCATCAATCTGCGTGACAGCTTGGCCCGCGTTCCGGGGGTTGCGAATGTCGACATCCTAGGAGCACGTGATTACGGCATGCGGATCTGGCTGCAGCCGGACCGCATGACCAGCCTCGGGCTCACCGCCACGGACATCATAGCAGCCATTCGCGATCAAA
This sequence comes from Hyphomicrobiales bacterium, assembly GCA_030600135.1. Taxonomy (GTDB): domain Bacteria; phylum Pseudomonadota; class Alphaproteobacteria; order Rhizobiales; family JAUVMS01; genus JAUVMS01. Next base: position 1,931 of record JAUVMS010000223.1, read on the forward strand.
ATATCCAAGTCTCGCCCGGAGCCATTGGACAAGAGCCGGCGCCAGCAACGCAACAGTTCCAATACACCTTGCGGGCCCAAGGACGACTGGACGACGTCAAGGACTTCCGGAACATCATTATCCGGGCGACACCGGATGGTGCTGTCATCAAGCTCGGCGACGTCTCGCGGATCGAACTCGGTGCGGAAAATTACGGCTGGTACGGCAGGCTCGACGGCAAGCCGGCGGCGCTTGTGGCGATCTACCAGCTGCCAGATGCAAACGCACTCGATGTGGCAGACGGCGTCGAGAAGGAAATGAAGCGGCTCGCGGCGCGCTTTCCGGACGACATCGAAGCCACCGTTACCTACGACACAACGCTTTATGTCAAGACGTCGATGCGGGAAGTGCTGATAACGCTCCTGCAAGCGCTCGGGCTGGTTATTCTCGTCGTATTTATCTTCCTCCAGGATTGGCGCTCGACACTGATCCCGTCGATTGCCATCCCGGTTTCATTGATCGGCACGTTCGCGATCCTCCTGGCCATGGGCTTTACGATCAACACGGTAAGCCTCTTTGGGCTCATTCTCGCCATCGGTGTCGTGGTGGACGACGCCATCGTCGTGGTCGAAAACGTGCAGCGCCATATGGCCGACGGACTAGAGCCGCGCGAAGCAACGCGAGTGGCAATGGAGGAGGTGTCGGCGCCCGTCATTGCCACGACCCTCGTGTTGCTTGCGGTGTTCGTACCGGTGGCGTTCACACCTGGATTGACGGGTCGGTTGTTTGAGCAGTTCGCAGCAACCATCGCGGTGTCTGTTTCTCTGTCCTCGATCAATGCGCTGACGCTCAGCCCGGCGCTGTGTGCCACGATTTTGCGCCCTCCCAAGAAGACGACATGGGGGCCACTTGCGTGGTTCGAGAAATTACTCGGCACGACGCGCAAAGGCTATCTCGCCGTGGTACGTCCGCTGATGCGGCGTCTCATCATGAGCATGGCGTTCTTTCTTTTAGCGGTGGCCGGCGTTAGTTATCTCGGTGGTATTCTGCCGACAGGGTTCGTGCCACCGGAGGATCGCGGCGCCTTTTTCGTCGACATCCGATTGCCGGACGGCGCGGCGTTGCCCAGGACCGGGGTGGTCCTGGAACAGGTCGAAGCGATTCTCACGGAGACACCAGGCGTCAAGTATGTGATGTCGGTGGGTGGCTACAGCCTGTTGCAAGGCTCGGTCATTCCTAATGGTGCGTTGGTTGTGGCGACGCTCGATCCGTGGGACGAGCGGACTGATGCGGGCTTGGACATACGCTCGATCCTGCAAAGCATTACGCCGAAGCTGCTGGCCATACCGACGGCGACGATCATCCCATTCAATCCGCCGCCGATCCCGGGACTGGGGACCACAGGCGGCTTTGAATTCGTGCTGCAGGATACCGAGGGCCGGAGCCCAAGAGAACTTTCCTCGGCACTCGGCGGGCTCATTGTAACGGCCAATGGGAAGCCGCAACTCTCCGATGTGTTCAGTTCGTTTCGATCGAACGCGCCGCAGATCTTCATTGACGTCAATCGTGAGCTGGCGAAGACCAAGGGTGTCGACATCAGCGAGCTGTTCACCGTGCTGAATGCCAACTTTGGCGCTTATTACGTAAACGATTTCAATAAGTTCGGCCGGGTGTATAGGGTCTATATTCAAGCCGAGGGAAAGAACCGAGCAAGTCCGCGCGATATCGGTCAGCTCTACGTGCGTAACCATGACGGCGAGATGGTGCCGCTCCGCGCCATGGCGACGATCAGGCCAATCCAAGGCCCGGAAAGCGTCGAACGCTACAATATGTTTCGTTCCGCCACAGTCAATGGCAATCCGGCGCCCGGTTATTCGTCCGGGCAAGCAATTGGAGCAATGTCGCAGCTTGGCGACACGTCGCTGCCGCAAGGCTACGTTTATGAATGGACGGGCATGAGCAGAGAGGAAGTTAAAGCGGGACAGGCCGGGTCGTTCGTCTTCGCATTGTCGATCCTCTTTGCCTATCTGTTCCTCGTTGCCCAATACGAGAGCTGGTCGATCCCTATGCCCGTGATGCTCTCGGTGATATTCGCGATGCTCGGAGCCTTTGGTTTGCTCTATGCGACAGGCATTGCGCTCAACACCTACGCCCAGGTGGGACTGGTGCTGCTCGTGGGACTTGCGGCGAAAAATGCCATCCTCATCGTCGAGTTTGCAAAGCAGCAGCGCGAGGAAGGAAAGAGCATATTCGCGGCCGCCGAAGAAGCGGCCAATCTGCGCTTTCGCGCCGTGCTGATGACGGCGCTGTCCTTCATCCTTGGAGTGCTGCCGCTGGTCATGGCTGAAGGGGCCGGCGCGGCCAGCCGTGTGTCGGTGGGTATAACAGTGTTCGGCGGCATGCTGGCCGCAACCGTCCTCGGGGTTATTTTCATCCCCGTACTTTATGTTTTCTTCCAGAGTTTGCGTGAATGGGTGAAGGGCAGCATCGAGCCAAAGGAAAGCCAGGACGAGCCTGCGGCCACAGAGGACGAAGCAAGCATTGCGGCACCTGCCGAAGGACCGGCAAGCTGAACAATCGCATCGTTTCGGTTTGGCCGGCTAGGACGTCGCGTCATTGGCCAAGGTTTTCACGAGCAACACCGCGTCACCATCCTTGTAGTGCAGGCATGGGTGGGGCACGAGCAGAGCGAAGATTGACGCCGCTCGAGTTTTCCATTTTCTCCTTATCACCGATTAAACGATCTATGCGTGTTTCAGTTTCACCCGCTGAACGGGAGCCAAGCCCATAATCTTCTAAATCGCATAGCGTAGGATGGCGGCAACCGGCGCCTGCGTCGGCATCTCGCCCAGATCGAGCGGGAGCACCGAGCCGCCAAACTGAAGCGTGAGCGAGGCCGCCTTGTCGATGACATCATAGCTGTCGGCGCCAGGGGCTTCGGCGCGCCCGATTGCACCACTCGCTGTGTCGAGCGTGCCATAGATCGGGGTTTCCTTGGCGATTATCAACGTATCCACCAATCCGCCCACGACGGCCCGCCCGATGGTGGCGAGATCGTCTGTCGCCTTGCCGGAGCCTTGGAACTGGTGAAAGCGCTCCCGGACCGCTTGGTCGTTGACGCTCGAGACCGCAGTAACCACCGGCAGCGCGGCAACGCGCAGCTCTTCAGGGGTCATGGGGTCCGGGTTGCCCGCAACAATCTCGTCGGTGATATGGGCATAAGAGCTGACGGAGCGAAAAATTGGCGCGAGATAGTCGACACAAGCGAGCACCAGAGGCTCGGAACGGCCAGCCAAGATCGGCCTAATATCGCGATCCACAACACGGCAAAACTGCTTGACCAGCACCTTGTCACCCTCTCCGCCCTGGATGCGGCGGGCCGGCGCCGGGTCCTTAGGCATGCTGCGGCCGATGGCGTGCGAAATATCCTTGGTCAGATGGGGAATGTGGAGCTCCGAGGCATTGGACGGCGTGGCTTGGATCAATCGCACGGCGCCTTGAGAAAGTGAGAGGATAAAAAAACTGTGAGATCCGGTTATCGCCGCCAAAAGGGGCTTGAGGTGGAATCTGTCGCTTACCTCGACACGCGGGCGATGTGAGAAGGGCAGACGATAGGTCTTCACGGAGTCCGGGGTCGCGAGCACCGCGAGACTGTCGGAGAGATGCTGCCAGAGCTCATGGTCGTCCTGCACGCCATTGAGTTCTTCTTCGATGGCGGTGACGACGCGCTTGTCCACGTCGGCTTCGCGCATCTGTGTCAGAGCATCGCGGATCGCGTTTTTGTAGAGGATGCGATCCTCGTCCGTCTCCGATGTCACGGCATGAGTCGGGATATAGATGGAAATGCACTTGTCGGCGCGAACGTCGACCAGTCGGGCAAATTCACGGGACGTTGGTATGTCGGTATAGAGCATGACTGTCTCCCAAGCGGAGTGGGGCTATTGCAGGTTCAGAACCCTAGCAGGTTGTTGAAGAACTCGTGTGGATCGCGATGCGAGCGAAAATTGAGCGCCGGCAAGGAGATTTGGCGCACGCTTGGGTTGGCTTTCGGGCGGCAAGCGCGGCAAAAGAGTGGTGGATACCACGTCAAGCCGGTGCGACGCTGCCCAGCGCTCAATTTCGCCGCATCCCTTTGGGACCTAAGTTTTTTCGCCCCGGCCGTCGTCGCGTCGC
>JAUVMS010000374.1 GCA_030600135.1 Hyphomicrobiales bacterium
AGCACATGGCAACGCGTGTCGCGGTTATGTATCTCGGGCGGATTGTTGAACAAACAACCACCGCGGCTCTGTTCGACACGCCGAAGCATCCCTATTCGCAAGCGTTGCTTGAATCGGTGCTCACGCCGGACCCGCGGCTCGGTGTGCCGGATACGCATTTGGGCGCCGTCTACCCCAATCCGGTCGACCTGCCCTCGGGCTGCACTTTTCATCCTCGCTGCATCAAGGCCATGAGCCAGTGCTCGACCATATCTCCACGGCCGATTGCAATGGAGGGCGGGCATGTCGAGTGTCATTTGTACGATGAGGATGAAGGACGAAAGAGGGCTTGAGCCATGGCCAGTCGAGCTGGCGCCATCGGGCGCGCAACTGACTATCTGGATAGCGGCACGTTCGAGGAGGAGTTGGCGCGCCGTGTCGCCATTCCAACCGAGAGCCAGACGCCTGATGGCCTGCCGCATCTGCCACACTATCTCGATGTGGAAATGATCCCCGCATTCGAAGCGATGGGCTTTGCCTGCCAGACCTACGACAATCCGGTGGCGGGCTGCGGGTCGGTGCTGCTTGCGACGCGGACCGAGGCTGGTGGGTTGCCGACGGTGCTCGGCTATGGCCATGGCGACGTCATTCGGGGGCTCGACGATCAATGGTCGAAGGGCGCCGGGCCATGGAAAACCGCGCGTGATGGCGACAAGCTCTATGGCCGTGGGACGGCGGACAACAAGGGCCAGCATACCATCAACATGGCGGCACTGAGGGCCGTGATCGAGGAGCGCGGTGCGCTCGGCTTCAATGCCAAGTTCATGATCGAAATGGGTGAGGAGAACGGTTCCGTCGGGCTGCGCGAAATCATGGATGCCAACCAGGAGGCGTTCTCGGCGGATGTGTTTATTGCCTCCGATGGGCCGCGTGTTCGCGCTGATCGGCCGACGATTTCGCTTGGCGCGCGTGGTGCGGAAAATTTCGATCTCGTCGTTTCCTTGCGTGACGGTGGGCATCATTCCGGCAACTGGGGTGGCGCGCTCGCGGACCCCGTGACTATCTTGACCCATGCGCTGGCGACAATCGTCAGCCCGACCGGGCAAATTCAAGTCAAGGAGTGGCGACCGCCGCCAATGTCGGATGCGGTCAAGACGGCGCTCAGCGATGTCGAGATCGACGGCGGCAGCGGCGGACCCGAGGTTGATCCCGATTGGGGCGAACCGGGACTGACGCCAGCGGAGAACGTTTTCGCCTGGAATTCGTTTGCCGTGTTGGCAATTTTGGCCGGCAATCCCACGAGCCCGGTCAATGCCATTGCGCCGTGGGCCCGGGCCCATTGCCAACTGCGTTACATCGCTGGCACGAACGCCGACGAAATCATTCCGGCGCTTCGCAGTCATTTGGATGGCCATGGGTTTGAACGTGTTTCAATCGAGCCTCCTCCGGCCGGGAACGCAGCCGGCTTCGGCGCCAGCCGCACTGAGCCCGACCATCCCTGGGCCGAGTGGGTGCAGAAATCGATCGCACGAACAACGAACACGCCACTTGCGACGATCCCGCAGACCGGAGGTTCGATCTGCAATGACCTCTTTACCGACCTGCTCGGTATGCCGGCGATTTGGATCCCACACTCATACGGTGCCTGCTCGCAGCACGCCCCGGATGAACATGTGCTGATCCCGGTCTGCCGCAACGCCCTCGAATTGATGGCCGGGCTTTACTGGGATTTGGGCGAGGGGGCGACGCCGAAGTAAGACAGGTTTCGGCGGAGATGGATCGGCCTGCGGTGGAAGGGAGTTGCGCCATGAGCGGTGGAATGATCACGGCACCGCAGCCGGAGGCCGTCGAAGCTGGTGGCGATGTTTTGCGGGCGGGCGGAAATGCGGTTGACGCGGCGGTTGCGTGCGCTTTGGTGCAAACGGCGGTCGACCCATTGATGTGCGGCATCGCCGGATTTGGCTCCATGCACATCTTCATGCCGTCGAAGGGGGTGCACACATGCCTCGATTTTCATGGTCGCGCGCCAGCCTCGGTCCGCCCCGACATGTGGGAGGATTTTATCGTCGGCGAGGCCGAGGATGGTTTCGGGTTCATTCTCGAGGGCCATGTGAACGAGATCGGCTATCAGTCGATTACCACGCCGATGAGCCTCAGGGCCTATGACACGGGCCTCAACAAGTATGGCACGCGCGTGATCGGGGAGCTCATTGAGCCGGCAATTGACTATTGCGAAAGTGGCTTTCTGGTGCGGCCCCATATGAGCGCTTTTTGGAACGAAGCTCCGCAATCCGGCCGTATCACGCACCGCAATTTTCTGACCCAATTTCCGGCGACGCGGAAGATTTATACAAAGTCCGACGGCGCAATTTATGGCGTGGGCGAACTACTCAAGAATCCAGACATGGGTCGTACGTACCGCCGCATTGCCGAGCATGGCGCGGAGGATTTTTATTGTGGCACGCTCGCGAACGACATTGTGGCCGATATGGCAGCAAATGGTGGGCTAATCACAGCGGACGACCTGGCCAATGTCGCTGCAACCGAGCGCGCGCCGCTTTGGGGGAGCTATCGAGGCTTTAAAGTCGCTACCAACAATCCGCCGGGCGGTGGGATCATGCTGCTCGAGATGCTCAACATACTCGAGAATTTCGATTTGGCGGGCATGGGCCACAATTCGCCGGACTACATCGCGACGGTGTCCGAAGCGATGAAGATCGCGACGGTCGATAAGGACACCAAGGTGGGCGATCCCGCCTTCGTCGATGTGCCGGTTGGCGAGCTCACCTCGAAGTCCTATGCCGGCGAAATGGCGGTGCGGATTAGGCGAGGAGAAAAAACACACGTGCCGCGGCTCGACCTGTCGGCGCAGGAGTCGCGCGACACGACGCATATCTCGGTCGCTGATGGCAATGGCAATTGTGTGGCGATGACGCACTCGATCGGTATGCCTTCAGGAGTGGTTAGCGATGGTCTCGGCTTCATGTACAATGGCTGCATGGGTGTGTTCGACCCACGGCCTGGACGCGCCGGATCGCTCGCACCTGGAAAAGCCCGGTTCACCGCGATGTGCCCGACGATGCTTTTCAAGGGCGGTGATCCTTTCTTCGTCGTGGGGGCGCCGGGCGGTACCTACATCACGATGGGCGTCCTGCAGGCAATCTTGAACGCCGTCGATTTTGGTATGAACGCGCAGGAGGCGGTTGCCGCGCCGCGCTTCTGCACGACCTCGGATACCATTGATGTCACCAACCGTATCTTGCGGCGGACCGAAGCGGCATTGGTGGACATGGGCTATCTGGTTCGGCGCTCACCGCTCGGTTACCATTTCGCCGGCGTGCACGCGTTGCGCCACACCGAAGCGGGCTGGGACGGTGGTGCGGATCCCGGTCGCGACGGGATGGCGTTGGCGGTGTGACCTCTCCTCGCAGGGTGGATTTTTCGTGCGGCTGAATTGAATAAGGAATGCGGGTGATGGCGGATACGGCGGGAGCTAGGGGCAACATCCTAAAGTGGCTGGCCGAGCGCGAAGATGACATGGTGGCGCTGCTTGAGCGTATCGTGAATATCGACAGTGGCAGTTTCGATAAAGCCGGCGTCGATGCCGTCGGCGAAGCCCTGCGTGTGTTCCTCACCGAGGCAAACGTTGAAACCAGTGTCATCCCCGTGGCCGAGCATGGCGATGCCGTCCGCGCCCTGGTGCCGGCGAGCGGCAGCAACCGCCCGATCGTGCTGATGGGGCACCGCGATACGGTTTTCCCGGCAGGCGAGGCAGAGCGCAGGCCGTTTCGCATCGCCGACGGTCGCGCCTATGGGCCTGGTGTCGCGGACATGAAGGCTGGGCTGGTCATGAATGGTTTCGTGCTGGCGGCTCTTGCCAAATTCGGTGGTGCTCCGGCGCCGCTCGTCGGGCTCTTTACGGGAGACGAGGAGATTGGATCACCCACGTCTCGTCCCATCATAGAAGCCGAAGCGCGCCAGGCTCGCATTGTATTCAACGCGGAGCCCGGTCGGCCAAGCGGCAATGTCGTCACCGGGCGCAAGGGCGGCATCTTTTTCATCGCCCAGGTGCATGGCGTTGCGGCTCATTCCGGTGGGGCCTACGAAAAGGGACGGAGCGCCATCGACGAACTTGCGCGCAAAATCCTGGCCTGGCATGGGCTGACGGATCTCGATGCCGGTAT
>JAUVMS010000367.1 GCA_030600135.1 Hyphomicrobiales bacterium
CCGTTACGGGCGCGGGTTGATTTTCTCCGACGCTTTCAGGTCCAAGCTGACGAGTTCTAAGGCTCGCCTTGACCAGCGCGTAGGCAAACATGGTGATAAAAACCGATGTGGTGAAGAAATAAATGCCCGGCAATGCATCGGCGTTCGCCACCGCGCTCGCATTGACGTAGAAAATAATCAAGGCGAGGACCAACACGTCCATCATCGACCATTTTCCCAACCACTCGAGACGTTCGAACACACGGTCGCGCACCAATGGCCGGCGCGTCGCTAGTGTCGTGACCACGATCAAATAGAACAGCTTGAGCACAGGAAACACGATCGAAAAGAGAAAGATCAGGACGGCAAGAAACAATTCACCATCGCGGAACAGTGCCCAGATCGCAGAGATGATGGAGTGCTCATCCGTCCAAACATAAAGCTTTGTTAGCTTGATCGTCGGCAGCGTTATGCCAAGCACGAGGGTGACCGCGGCCGCAAGTGTCATGAGCGTGATCCAAAATCGACGAGCCGAGCTGAAACTGGGTTCGCAGAGCATGGCCCGGGAACCGCTTGCCGGGCTGGACGGACTGCCTGGTCTAATGTCACGCGCCGAACGTTTGATCCAGCCGTACGCAATCATGATCAAAATAACCGAAAGGGCGAAATAGCGCGCGCCCGGCATGCTTGCTGCCTTTGAGAGGCCAGACGATTTCAGATAGACGATCGTGATCGCCAAAATGAGTACGTCGTGCATCGACCACTTGCCGAAGCTTTCGAGCCTCTTCAAGACCCTTTGTTGGGCTCTAAGTTTCTCTTCCGGCAGTGCTGCAAGCACAAAGAGGTAGGAGAGCTTGACGGTAGGCAGGAGGATCGAGAAGACCAGCACCACTGCTCCTAGGAAAAGCTCGCCATCCAAATAGAGCGCGTACACCGCCGAACTCAGCGAATGGGAATCGCTGAACACGTAGAACTGGGTAAGTTTGATGATTGGCCGGGTGATGCCGAGATAGAGACAAATACCGGCCGCCACGATCAAAACATTGAGCCCGATCCGCCGCCACGGCAGAACGGTTATGATCGGCGGCTCTTGCCTCTTCGATTTCGTCTCATCAAGCGCCAAATCGCCCGCTCACACAATTAATTCCGTCAGTGCAGACACAATGAATGGGCAAGCGCTAGCGTGGCGGAAATATGGCGCCAAGCAATGGTGAAAGCGTGTCGTTGTGCAATTTCGCTAGGCGATTGCTGTTTTTTTGTCGAATGGCACACCTTTTTGCCCGAGCAAATCCTGCAGTTCGCCCTCTTGGAACATCTCACGAATGATGTCACAGCCACCGACGAACTCGCCCTTCACATAGAGCTGCGGCACCGTGGGCCAGTTGGTGAAGCTTTTGACGCCTTCTCTGACGGCCATATCATCCAATACGTTCACGTCTTTGAAGTCGACGCCGAGATAATCGAGCATCTGAACCGTCTGTCCAGAAAACCCACATTGCGGAAAGTTCTTCGTCCCCTTCATGAAGAGCACGACATCGTTGCTGGCGACCAGTTTACGAATCCAGTCGTGAATTTGTTGCTCGCTCATCGTCCTAGATTATCCTCAATTCCCCTAACGAACTTCGGGTCAGTCATCTCCTGGCGGCGACGTTTGTAGCGCTAATGCGTGCAGCACGCCACCCATGCGGCCCTGCAGGGCTTCGTAAACCATCTGGTGCTGCTGCACCCGGGTCTTGCCCTTGAATGCCGCGGAAACCACGTTTGCCGCATAGTGATCGCCATCACCGGCGAGATCGCTGATCATCACCTCGGCATCCGGAATCTTGGCCTTGATCAATTTCTCGATCTCATTGGCGTCCATTGGCATTCGTGCGTGCTCCCAATCGCATTTCCAGTCTGCGACTCCAAATTGCGGCAATCACGCGCAACAGTCAAAGCACAACGCTCTTAACAGTCAAAGAGCGACGCTCTCAGTACTGAAATGGCGTCAAACTGCGAACTTTCAAGCTGCACCATCCATATAGCGTGGTAACCAAGCCTCGTGCTGAGCGCCAATCCGCTCAAGTTCGAGTCCAGGTTCTTGGCCGAGCGATATGGCCTTTCCGCCAACCCGACCGAGCACTTGTGGCCCGAGCTGTAATAGCCTGGCCCGTTCGATCACGTCGTCTAGATGCAGGGGCGGCACGGCCAGCACATATCGGCCTTGATCCTCGCCAAACCAATAACCATGATCGGGCAGCGGCCCATCGTAGCCGTTAAGCTGGACGCCGGTGCCGCCCGCCAGCGCCATTTCCGCAACAGCAACCAACAATCCGCCGTCACTTACGTCGTGCACCGCCCGCACCAGTCCGCCGCGGATGAGGTCGCGCACAAGATTGCCGGCCTTGATCTCTTCGGCGAGATCGACCGGTGGCGGCGCCCCATCGAACCCCCCACCCAAGACCTCCTGGTAGAGCGATTGACCGAGATGACCCTTGCCGCGTCCGATGACGACCAGCAAATCGCCGATCGTGGTGAGCGCGATGCCCATCATCCTGGAAATGTCGGGGATCAGCCCCACGCCGCCGATCGCCGGCGTCGGCGGTATGGCGACGCCGTTGGTCTCGTTGTAGAGCGATACATTGCCTGAAACGACGGGGAAATCGAGTGCCCGACAGGCTGCCGCCATACCCTCGATACAGCCGACGAACTGCCCCATGATGTGCGGTCGTTCCGGATTGCCGAAGTTCATGCAATCCGTGATCGCGAGCGGATCCGCCCCAACCGCAATGAGGTTGCGCCAGGCTTCAACCACGGCCTGCATACCGCCATCGACCGGGTGCGCCTCGCAGTAGCGCGGGGTGACGTCGCACGTGGCGGCGATGGCTTTGCTGGTTCCATGGACACGCACGACTGCCGCGTCACCACCCGGACGCAGCACGGTATCCGTCATCACCATGTGGTCGTATTGCTCCCACACCCAACGTCGCGATGCCAGGTGGTGCGAGCCCATAAGCGTTTCGAGCGCCCCGAGCAAACTGGCCGGTTCCGGCACATCCTCCGGTGAAATCAGGCGGGCCGGAGTGGCCGACTCCCAGGGTCGCTCATAAAGCGGAGCTGAATCGGCGAGCGTCGCGACCGGCACATCGGCTTCGCTCCGCCCGGCGTGGCGCACAATCAGCCGGCCGGAATCCGTGGTTTCGCCGATGACCGCAAAGTCGAGCCCCCATTTGCGAAATATAGCCTCGGCGTCGGCTTCAGCTTCCGGTTTCAGCACCATGAGCATGCGCTCCTGGCTTTCCGAAAGCATCATCTCGTAGGCGGTCATCGCCTCTTCGCGCTGCGGCACCTTGTCGAGGTCGAGCGTAATCCCGACGCCGCCCTTGTCGGCCATTTCCACCGAAGACGACGTGAGCCCGGCGGCCCCCATATCCTGTATGGCGATGATTGCATCGCGGCCCATCAGCTCGAGACAGGCTTCGATGAGCAACTTTTCGGTAAAAGGATCGCCAACCTGAACCGTCGGTCGTTTCTCGTCCGATGCGTCGTCGAATTCAGCCGATGCCATGGTTGCACCGTGAATTCCGTCGCGCCCGGTCTTTGAACCCACGTAAACGACCGGCAGCCCAACACCCTTGGCCGCCGAATAAAAAATGCTGTCCGTTTTGGCGAGCCCGACGCACATGGCATTGACTAAAATATTGTTGTCGTAGCGCCCATCGAAGTTGGTTTCACCACCGACCGTCGGCACACCGACGCAATTGCCATATCCGCCGATCCCGGCGACGACGCCGGCCACCAAATGGCGTGTTTTGGGATGCTCGGGCGCGCCAAATCGCAATGCGTTGAGGTTGGCCACTGGCCGAGCGCCCATCGTGAAGACATCGCGCATGATGCCCCCAACACCCGTCGCCGCCCCTTGGTAGGGTTCGATGTAGGAAGGGTGGTTGTGGCTCTCCATCTTGAAGATGGCGGCATCACCGTCGCCGAGATCGACCACACCAGCATTCTCACCTGGACCCTGGATCACCTGCGGCCCCTCGGTCGGCAGCATCTTCAGCCAGACCCGCGATGATTTGTAGGAACAATGCTCGGACCACATCACGGAAAAGATGCCGAGCTCCGTAATCGAAGGCGCCCGCCCCAAGATCTCGAGCAGGCGCGCATACTCATCCGGTTTGAGGCCGTGCTCGGCGACTAGTTCCGCGGTAATTTCAATCTGCGTCGGCGTGTCCATGGGCATCCGAATCGGCTGTTGCTGGCACCCGCACTATAGAGCGCCCAAGGCTTGATTTGCAGAGACGGACCGCCCTGTCGACAACAAAGAGCGATTGTTGCAGAGTTATGAAAGTTACATGTTACGAAATTGAGCTGCAATGGCTGCTCCTGCGACCACTCAA
>JAUVMS010000430.1 GCA_030600135.1 Hyphomicrobiales bacterium
TGCATTCTCATGCCACGCCACCTCCAATGGCTTCTGGCCACCCTGCTCGCCGAGATCCTTGTTCATGACGCCATGGGAGGTGCCAAGCAGATGCTTTAGGAAATACTCGTGACCCTTGCCGGACGACCCCAGCAGGTTCGAGCGCCAGACAAAGAGGTTGCGCGGCCAGTTTTTCGGGTTGTCGGGATCCTCGCACGACATGCGCAACTCGCCCGACTTGATCCCCTCTGCGACGCTCTCCTTGATGTCCTTGCCGTCCTCACTCGCCGCCCGAGCGACATCTAGAGGGTTTTCCTCGAGCTGAGGCGCGGACGGCAGCCAACCCATGCGCTCGGCACGGATGTTGTAGTCGATCAAGCTGCCATCCCACGGTCCTTCCGGGGCAGTCGGCGAGACGATTTCGTCGACGCCCAATGTCTCGTAGCGCCATTGGTCGGTGTGGGCGTACCAGAACGAGGTCGAGTTCATGTGGCGCGGCGGGCGGGCCCAATCGAGGGCAAAGGCAAGCGGTAGCCAGCCGGTTTGCGGCCTCAGCTTTTCCTGCCCGACATAGTGTGACCACCCACCGCCCGACTGCCCAACACAGCCACACATCACCAGCATATTGATGATGCCGCGATAATTCATATCCATGTGGTACCAATGGTTGAGCCCGGCACCGAGTATGACCATGGACTTGCCACGGGTTTTTTCCGCGTTGGTCGCGAACTCGCGTGCCACGGTGATGATTTGATCACGCGGCACGCCGGTGATGGCCTCGGCCCAGGCCGGCGTGTAGGGCACAACCTCGTCATAGCTCGGAGCCACGTGATCGCCGCCGAGACCGCGGTCGACACCATAGTTGGCGACAAACAGATCAAACACGGTGGTGACGAGCGCCTGGCCATCCTCTAGCTCGACGGAGCGCACGGGCACACGCCGCAACAGCACGCTCGGGTGCTCCGTGCCCTTGAAGTAATCGTGCTCGCGGTTACCGAAATAAGGAAAGCCGACATCGACGACGTGGTCGTAGTCACCCTCGCCGATCAACGTAAGTTGTAGATCGACGTCGTTTCCTTCACCATCTTTTTCCTCGAGGTTCCACTTGCCCTGCTCACCCCAGCGAAAGCCGACGGAACCGCATGGAGTGACGATCTTTCCGGTTCCCTGGTCAATGGCGACGGTTTTCCATTCAGGATTATTTTTCTGCCTCATGCCGTCGGCAAAATCGGAGGCGCGAATGAGCCGTTCCGGAAGATAGTGTCCGTTCTTTTTGACCAAGCGGACCAGCATTGGCATGTCAGTGTACTGGCGCGCATAGTCTCGGAAGTACTCGACCTGACGATCGATGTGGTATTCCCGCAAGATAACATGACCGAAGGCCATGCCGAGCGCGGCGTCCGTCCCTTGCTGGGGATGCATCCAGAGATCGGAGAACTTGGAGGCTTCCGAGTAGTCGGGACAGATGACGACGGACTTGGTGCCGCGGTAGCGAACTTCGGTGTAAAAATGCGCATCTGGCGTACGGGTTTGCGGCACGTTGGAGCCCCAGAGTATTAGGAATCCGGAATTGTACCAATCGGCCGACTCTGGAACGTCGGTCTGCTCGCCCCACGTCTGCGGGCTCGATGGCGGCAGATCGCAGTACCAGTCATAGAACGACATGCAGACACCGCCGAGCAGCGACAAATAACGCGAACCCGCCGCATAGGAGACCATCGACATTGCCGGAATTGGCGAAAAGCCGATCACCCGGTCCGGCCCATAAGTCTTGGCGGTATAGGCATTGGCCGCCGCAATCAGTTCATTGATTTCGTCCCATTGGGCGCGCACGAAGCCGCCGAGACCGCGTTTCTTCGTGTAGGCTGCGCGCTTTTCCGGATCCTCGACAAGTGCAGCCCAGGCAGCCACCGGCGGTTTTGTCGCCCGCTCGGCACGCCAGAGCTTGAGTAGCCGCGAGCGCACAAGCGGATACTTAATCCGATTGCCGGAATAAAGGTACCAGCTGTAGCTGGCGCCACGTGAGCAGCCGCGCGGTTCGTGATTGGGCAAGTCCGGGCGCGTGCGGGGATAGTCGGTTTGCTGGGTTTCCCAGGTAACGATCCCGCCTTTCACATATATTTTCCAGGAGCACGAGCCGGTGCAGTTCGCGCCATGTGTGGAGCGGACGACTTTATCGTGCTGCCAGCGCGAGCGGTAGCTTTCCTCCCAGCTGCGATCTTCGTGGGTCAACGTACCGTGACCGTCGGAGAAGGGCTCAGTTTCTTTTCTGAAGAATGTTAACCGATCAAGTAAGTGGCTCATCTTGCTTCTCCCTACCTTTCTATTCCGCGGCCTCGGGCGCCTGGGATTTCAGAGGCGTTGGCCCGCTCGATGTCATGCAACAGACCGCCCGGCTTGGTGTAAAACCACCAGGTCACCGCCGTGCAGCTCACGTAAAAGATCAAGAAAGCCCACAGCGCCGCCTCCGGACCACCGGTTAGCGCAATCGACGATCCATAGGCCTTGGGGATGAAAAAGGCGCCATAGGCAGCGATCGCCGACGTGAAGCCAATGATCGCAGCGGATTCTTTTTCCGATTGGCGTAGACGACCGGCGCGATCGAGACCCGGCATCAACCGGTCGATTTCGTTGTGCATGATGACCGGGATCATCTGGAACGTGGAGGCATTGCCGATGCCTGTTGCAAAGAACAGGATCATGAACATTGCAAAGAAACCCCAGAACGCGCCTGGCTGATCCTTGATGCCAAGGAAGAAGAGCACGCCTGAAACTGCTGCGATCATCAGGATGAAGGTCCAAAACGTGACGCGGCCGCCACCCCATCGGTCGGAAATCCAACCGGTCGCGGCCCGCGAGAGCGCCCCGACCAGCGGACCGAGAAAGACGTACTGCAGTGAGGCGACTTCGGGGAACTGGGTCTTGGCGAGCAGTGGAAAGCCTGCCGAATAGCCAATGAACGAGCCGAACGTGCCGGTGTAGAGCCAGCACATCACCCAGTTGTGCTTGCGTTGGAAGATCACCGCTTGCTCGGCGAACGATGCCTTGGTCGATGCGATGTCGTTCATGCCGAACCAGGCCGCAACCGTGGCGATGATCAGAAATGGAACCCAAATGAACCCGGCGTTCTGCAGCCACAGCTTGCTCGTCTCGGAAACCGTCTGCGGTTCACCGCCAAGCGCGCCGAAGACACTCGCTGTAACCACCAGCGGCACCAGGAACTGCATGACGCTGACGCCGGCATTGCCAAGCCCGGCGTTGAGTGCAAGCGCGTTGCCCTTCTGCGCTTTGGGGAAGAAAAAGCTGATGTTGGCCATCGACGAGGCGAAGTTGCCACCGCCAAGTCCGCAAAGCAACGCGAGAAACAGGAATATAAGGTATGGCGTATCGGGATCCTGAACAGCATAACCAATGCCAAATGCCGGAACCAGCAGCGACGCCGTTGTGAGCGTCGTCCACAGCCGACCACCGAAAATTGGCACCATGAAGGAATAAAATATTCGCAGCGTGGCACCGGAAAGGCCCGGCAAAGCGGCAAGCCAGAAGAGTTGGTCGGTCGTGTAGTTGAAACCGATCGACGGCAGTTTTGCGACCACGACACTCCAAACCAGCCAGATCGAAAAGGCCAA
>JAUVMS010000287.1 GCA_030600135.1 Hyphomicrobiales bacterium
CCTGGAACTTGCCCGATCAGAGTTCATCATCCTTGGCGATCTGCCGGGAGACGGAAAAAAAGATCAACTTCTATGGGCCGGTCGTCCTCGGTCATCTCGCGCTGGCGACCGACGATCCAAACGAACGCGAATGGGCGATTAAGGTAGGGCGAGCTGTTCTTGAGGCCGGTGCCGTTGTTGCGTCAACCAGCTGACGACACCAACTTAAGAGGCAACGTCCAAAACCTAGGCCAGGCGACCGCAACTGACAGGCTAACCGAATCATATTAATGTTTGTTTTGTAAGAAATTTGCAGCTGCTTGGTGAGAGATCGAATGCGAAGCCTGGTGCAACTTGCAGCTCTTTGCACGATCAGTCTGCTGAGTATCGATCCCGTGTTGGCGAACAGCGAGGGAGCCGACAGGGAATCGCGCGGGTTGGGGCCGACACCGGACAATTATGTTGGCGGGCGCGGACTGATTACCCAGGAAGGCCCAACAGGCATGTTTCTCAACCCCACGTCAGGCACCTTGCGCCAAGGCTCACTGGTGACACAATATTGCGTGTGGTTCACCGCAGTCGCCGACAACCACCGCACAACCCACGGGGTTCTGGCCACCTATGGTGTAACCGACTGGCTGGAGACTGGTGCCTACGGTCAGTTCATTGACGGGCTGGGCACAGCGGTTGGGAACGATTATGTGGATGCCGCCCAGGCCAGCGTCCGAATCCGTTTGTTGCGTGACAAAGGTGGCGTGCCAGAACTCAGCGTCGGCGCGTTTACCCAGCATGGCAACGACATTCAGCGGAAGGACACTATCTACGTAGCCGCGTCGAAGTTCATTCCGCTGGGCGATCCGACCATCATCCGCGGCATTCGCATACACGCGGGCTTCCGTCAGCTCTGGCAGCGCGGTGATGAGGGTTCCATCTTTTACGGCGGCGCAGAGATAGGTTTGGGGTACGACCTCTATCTCGTCGGTGAAGTCTCGACCCGGGACAATTTTTACACCGAGATGCCTTGGTCAGCGGGCCTGCAATATCGCCGGCCTGACGGCTTCGGGCTGAGCTTTGCAGTTACTCAGACCGGCTTTGCAAGTGAATTGGCCTCTTACGTAGGCATTGGCGTCAACTTTTAGATGCATGCAGGGAGAATCATTGCGAGTTTGACTGTTTTTTCCGCCTGTTTGTCGTTGAACAAACCGCCAATTTTTTTACTCTATCCACTTTGTAGGCTGCGGTCGGTTTTTTCCCCGTTAGTGTTGGTCTTGATAGCGGCACCTTCTCCTCCAATCCGTCGATCTCGTTAGCCATTTCGTCGGCACGGGCCAGATCCTGATCGGCACCGATTTTCCTGAACCTTTCACGGGCCTGAGCGACAGCATTTTGCGCCTCGGCTTGCCGTCCGGCATGCAGATGAGTGCGCGCGATATAGAGCTGCGTGCGTGCCGCTTCCTGCTCGCGCTCGAGTCGCTCGTAGATCGCCAGTGCCGCGTTCAGCTGATCCTTGGCCTTTCTCAACTCTCCCGTCATTAGGGCCAGTCGCCCGAGGCCTCGAGTTGCTCCAGCCACCGCCAGGGGGTGAACCTTCTCGTTATATTCGGCGAGTACCCAGTGGAAAGCTGTTCCGGCTTCACGCGTGCCGCCGATCTCGAGCAATGCTTCGCCATAGACCACCATCGACAGCCCGTGCAGCACGCGATTGCCTGTGCCGCGCAGGCTGTTGCAGGCCTTCTCGGCCTGCCTTACAGCCAACTGGAAATCGCCAGTCTCGATAGCCAGGATCGCTAGATTGGTTCGCGCCAGGGCCTTACCCGCCATGTTGCCGATCTTGTTAAACGCCTGTAGCGCGAGCTTGTAGTGACGCCGCGCGAGTCTGGCCTTGCCGCGGCTGATCGCAAGGTTAGCGAGGTTGTTGTGGGCGCCGGCGACGCATTCCGTGTTGCCTGTTCGCTCCCAAATCGCTAGCGCGTGGGCGAAGTGGCGCTCGGCATCGTCGTAATTGCCCACGTCACGGGCGGCGTTGCCCATGTTGTTGCTGCTTAGGGCCAGCTCCGAAAGACTGCCCAGGCTGCGTGCCGCCTGGAATGCCCGCTCGTAGAGCGAGACTGCATTGGCAAAGCGACCTTGGGTGTGGGCAATACGACCTTCGAGCAGGTCGACGCGGAGCGCCTCTGGCGATCCGGCGTCGGCACATTGGCGACACTGGCCGATATGTTCCAGCGCATCGTGGTGGCGCCCGGCTCGGTGGCAGAGATCAGCAAGATCGTAGCGTATCGCGAAATGTGCGCGCGTAATATCGGCCGCTTGGTCGGGGTGATCTTCCTCGCTCGACGAAATCACGATGTCGAGTGCCTCCTTCAGTTTATCCTCTGCATTGTTGCTCCCGCTTGTCTGCAGAAGACCGGCCGCTACCAGCCTCAGGGCCTCTGCACGGTCGGCTGTTTCCTCGGCCAGATCGCCCATCAACCCGGCGTGGCGCTCGAGCGCAAAATAGTCCCCTACGTGAAGATGCACTCGGCTTGCGCCGCGATGGGCAAGAAGGTTGGTCTTGTCGTTGTCGGGCGACATCTCTGTCTCCCGCTGGGCTGCTTCGATTGCCCGACTATAGCGCTCCAGCGCATCGGCATTGGCAAACAGCTCGGCTGCCCGGTCGCCAGCGCGCAGATTGGCCTGTGCCGCTGCCTGCCAGCACTCGCCATTCTCGAAGTGATGCGCGAGAATTTCCGGGCTAACCGCCTCGGCCCCCCCGGCATGGGCTATCAGCGCCTTTGCTGTTTCCTCGTGCAGGTCGCGGCGATGGCGTGACAGCATCGACTCGTAGCAGGCGTTCTGCATCACCACCTGTCGGAATGACCAGTGCCGCGGGTCGGTCTCGCCAGGGACGATAATCCCTCGTTTCTGCAGGGATAGTAGGCAATCGACGATAGAGGGACCGCGAAGCTTGCGCTGGTTCCACATGAGCTCGGCGGCCGCTTCGTCGAACTCGACCCCCTGTGTGGAGCACAGGCAGAGAAGTTCGCGCTCGTTTTCCTCAAGCCTATCGAGCCTTGCGATCATCGCCCCCATTAGCGAGCCTGGCAGGATCGCTGTCGTCGCCGCCGGATCGCAGACCCACGTACCTTCCCCTGCGCTCTCCACGAGAAGGCCTTCGTCGACCAGCTTGCGCACGAGTTCCTCGAGATAAAGCGGAATTCCCTCCGCCCGCTTATGAAGGTCGGCACGTAGTTTTTCGGGCAGCTTGACGCGATGCACGAGCGTTTGAAGTAAGCGGTCGGCCGCGGCGCTGTCGAGCGGCGCGAGTGTTAGGACGGCGGCATCGACCTCCGAGTTCGATGCCCGGGTTCGAGACGCTGTGACGATTGTGGGCAATTGTTGGGTGTCGCCGGTGAAGATACCTTCCAGCAGTTCGCAAGTTGCGGTATCCGCATGGTCGTACGAATCAAGAAATATTACCAGGCTTTCGTCATGGGCGCCGAGACCGGCCAATAGCGTTGCAAAGCCGTGTTCAAGCGTTCGGCGGAATGCCTCCGGGTCGGGGTCGGGGCAGGCAATGCTCTCCGACTCGGGCGCCGCGAGATACCACAAGGCGTTCAGGTATGGCTCCAGCGGACCGACAATCGAACCGAGTGCCGTCTCGAAATCTGTGCGGTGCCGAATCTGGTGGGTGCTTTCGTCGAGGTCCTGCAGCATGTTTTGGAGGAGGAGACGGGCGAGCGCAAAGGGCCGGTTTCGCATCACGGGGCGTGCGATCACTTGAAGCATATGCACGCTGTGATCGCGTTCCGCTGCCGTGTACACAAGGCGGCTCTTACCAACGCCCATGGGGCCGAGCACCTCGACCCATCTCCGCGGTGTAGGAGAGGCAGCCGAATGCGTTTCACTGTTGGCATCACTTTCGTCAGCGCGGCTCCATAGGCGTCGCAACTTACGGATGTCGGCGTCTCGGCCGATTAGCGGGATCTCTGCGTCCACGCCATGTTGGGCAGCAAATGGGTTGGCTTTGGTGTGCAATTCATAAGCTGCGACCGGCTTGACCCTGCCCTTGACCTTGAGATGCCGAACCGCTCCGAACCGGAACAGGGCTCCGGTTCGCCGCACGACTTCACCCGAAACGAGTATTGATCCAGGCCTGGCTTGGGACTCGAGTCGCGATGCGACATTGACCACATCACCGATCACGGAATAGTCGCGGCGCACCTCGCCGCCGATCTTGCCGGCCACCACACGCCCGCAATGGATACCTATGCGCATGCGGAGTTCAACGCCGACCCGATCGCGATGCTGCTTAGCAAAACTACGCAAGAAGCGCTGCATGGCAAGTGCTGTCTCGGCCGCCCGCACTGGATCGTCCTCATGGGCGACGGGGGCCCCAAAAAGCGCCATAATGCAGTCGCCAATATATTTGTCGATATGGCCAGCATGATCTCTGATGATGACACCCAACCCGTCGAAACAGGCATTCATGATCTGGTGCACGTCTTCCGGATCGAGCCGCTCTGACATGCTGGTAAAGCCGCTGACATCGCCGAACAACACCGTGACATCTCGGAATTCGTCGCGCACCGATGCGGCGGCGGCAGGGTCGAGCCTGGCAGCCTCCGGTTCCGCGGCAGACACAGCCGGAGTACTCACAGGCGTTGGTGTCGGTGCAGCCGTGGCAGTGTGGGCCGGCTTAGCCGACGCCGCCCCCTCCAGCTTCGTCCCACAAGCCCCGCAGTACTTGAAACCGGCCGGTAGCTGGGTCGAACAATTTGGGCAATTGATGACCGACATCGAACAGCTATTCGCTGGTTTGGTTGTCTAACTTTCTACGAAAAACAATTCTACACAATTCGCGTCATGACAGAAAGCTTTGCCGCTGGGCACGCAGTCTCATAGATGGCCGAGATAATAGCGAGCGGTCATAGAGGGTAATTTGTTGGGTTTCGGGGGCAGCCGGCGAGCCCTATTGGCCAACTCCTCAGTGGACAACATCTCAGCGCAGGAACCTTGCCCGCCGTGATGGGTGGTAAAGGATCAGGTCGTCATGGTGGTTTCCGCGCCGCCACTTACCGGTGCGGAAGAACGCTTCCAAGCAGGCTGATTGGTCAACAAGTCGGTGGCTGGGCCCACCACGGCGGTAGAATCCACCAACGCAATTTCCGCAGCTGGGGGTGAAGCGGCCCCATTTCTCAGAAGGCGGCTAATGGCGCAATTGGCCCAAGCGGACTTATTGGCAGGCCGCAATCCCCAAACTAATGGTTTGGCTGGCTCGTCCTCATCGCA
>JAUVMS010000210.1 GCA_030600135.1 Hyphomicrobiales bacterium
CTCATTCCCGCGGCCCGGCGGTTTGGCATTGGTGTCGCGCCCAACAGCCCCAACGCCCGAGGGATTCTGTCGGGTAAGTATGCGCCCGGTGCCGCGCCACCGGCTGGAAGCCGGGTCGAGCGCGGGGATTCGCGAGTGCTGAATTCCGAATGGCGGCCAGAGTCTCTGGAAATCGCGGCGCGGCTCAAATCCCATGCCGAAACGCGTGGTGCGACTTTGGTCGATTATGCCGTCGCCTGGGTTCTCAACAACGTGGCGGTTACATCGGCTATCGTTGGGCCGCGGACATTCGGACAGCTGGAAAGCTATCTGGGCACTTTGGACTATGCCTGGAGCGCCGAAGACGAGGCACTGGCCAACGAGTTGGTGCCACCGGGCCATCCCTCGACGCCGGGCTACACCGATCCGAACTTTCCCGTGCTCGGACGGTTCCCCACTAAGGGGCCACGTGCCGAACAACTGCTCCTTTAGAACCGCACTAGCAGGCTGTTGAAGAACTCGGTGAGGTCGCGATCCACTCGAGTTCTTCTACGGCCGGCTAGGCCGCGACGCCGAAGGTGACCACCGGCGCGGCCGGCCGCGCCATATGGGGTCTGCCCCGTCGATGCGTAGATGATTTGGCGCGGCAACAGCGCCGACCTCGGTGGCCGTTTCAAGAGCATTGCAAAACTTGCATTGTTGACTTGAACTTATTTGGATATTGTTGGCTCGAGTACTTAGGTTTACGCGTACGGTTTGTTTAGATGTCGGCACCCTACCTCACCCCGTCGGAAAATGCTGCCTTCGCCATTGCGGATGAGCTGAAGAAACGTCTCAAGGCGCAAATTGCACAGGCAGTCGATGAAGCGAGCGCCACTGATGCCTCGCTGCACAATTTGGCAGTCCTTACAGCTGACGCCCTCGGTGAGGTGCTCGCCGGGCTGGCGGCTGATGTCGGTGAGCAGTCGCCCAATCCCAAAGCCGAGCAGCGCGCGCGTGAGGACATTCTTGCCGCCTTTGCGACGGCTCACAGCTCGACCGTCGAGGCCATTCACATTGAGCGCCATGGTCGGCCATCGCCACGATCGCCTGCGAAGGTCATTGCAGACTGAACGCCGGGCTGATGTTCGTTGGCTACGACAAGTAGTCAGGCAAGACTGAGACTGTCGGCGCTGCGCCACAATACGCAAAGCTAGTTTGCGCGCACCTCTGGGTCCATCCGTTCACCGGTGAGCACCCAGTCGTCCAATGAACGAAATGTCACGGGCATTCCCCATTTCTTCGCCATGACGATGACCGCGCTCATGCCGGCGGTCATGCCCAGATCGTGGCCGACGACGACGCCGCTGCTTGCCTCGAGCCAGGTCGTGGCGTGGTCGACGGCCAATCGTCCGTCCTCCTGGTTGGACTTGAGCTTTGCAGCCAGCAGCGAGGATCCGTGCAAAGGGCTTTCGCCGCGCGCGAGAGCATCGTGCAAGAGGTCTTGAGCGTACTGCGCCTCTGTGGTGTTCCCCGACTCATAGGCTGAAACGATGATCACTCTTTTCATTGAACTTCCCACCCTACTCGAGCTTTCTTGGTGTCATTGCAAGCGAGCCCCGCACTCGTTTGAATTGAATTGCGATGAAGGCCGTTTCGTGGCCGCGAAACGACAGGTGGAAAAATTATCAACGATATCGAAACGATCATTCGACACATCGATCGGTCGATCATGTGTATTGGGTGGGGCGGTTTTCCCTCCTGTTACCAACAGCCCGAACAGCGAACAGTGGATCGACCGAATATCGATGATTGCCAATTTGTCGATCGATCAAGCGCATGATTTTGCGTACGAAAACCCCTGCACTCATGCTTAATGCCAGAAATGAAGACCGTCAATTTTCCACAAACCGGAGAAAGGAGCATAATGCTGATCGACCGGTTGGCGACGCAATCGCACCAGCAGATATCCCAGTTTCGTATTAAGCCAGTGCCGGTTAAGTCATTGCTGTTATTTGTGGATTAATCGGGCCTGCCGAAGTTATTTGATTGAGCAATCACGTTGTGAACGTTCTCTGCTGCACAATCGCTCGTGTCTCAGCGGCAGCTCGTTGCTCGTCATGGCCGTTGCTTAGTTGGTTTGATGTAAGGGAAAGAAATGCAATGGTGTACAGTGAGAGAAGCAAAGTCAAACAAGCCGCCGCGGCAAAAAGACAGGCGGCACTCTATACAATGATCCTCGCAGCGGTTCTGGCAGGTGGTTTTGTCGTTCCGCCAATATGGTTTCTTGCACCCGTCTTGATCGTGATATCGGTTTCGAGTTTCGCCCACTACGACCCCGACGCCGGACCACACGGTCACGCCTTGGCGCGATCGCGCGATGACGGAGCTCAATTCTTGCGATAATCCGCAGCAATGACTCAATGACAAGAAGTCGACGCTAGTCGGCCAAATTCCCTGGTGATCCAAAGTTGACCTTGCGCGCAGCAAGAGCCTTCGTTTTGCCGAGTGGCATCGGAAGGCGCGGCGCTGCGCGCACTGTTTCACTTCGGTCGATTTATTTTCCGCACCAACAAAGCTTTGCGCACGCGGAAAAGAGTATAAATTTCCAATCAATTGATCGACGCCAACGCAACCAATACCGCCCGCATCGCTTTCAAGGTGTGTTGACCGCATCACGCGGGACAATGTCACGCATAGTCCAGACCTCGCCGCTCCACGACCAGTGAATGCTTGCGCAACGGGCGCTACATTGCGAGGAAACCAGCTGCAGCGCCCCGGCCCAATGTACTCCCATAGTCCGCCAAAGACGAAGGCGGGTTTGATGATCAGCGTCGGATTTCCGGCACGCTTGATCACTGTGCCGGTCGACCGTGCGGCAGCCAAACTGAGCCGCAAGCTGAAAGGCGCCATTGTCGGACATTTCGAACTCACGTGAATCGACTGGAGATTTGGATGCGCCAGCGACTACGCAGCTATGCGTTTGCTGCATGTCAGATACGACCTGACAGGTTCTGTGAATGGCCCTAATGTCTACTGGGCGATCACAGTTTTCCATTCCGGACCAACACAGCACATGGGCTTGCGCTTCGTCGATATCATTATGGGTGTCACCGTCGCGCTAACGTGGGGGATGGGTGTGGTCTTTGCCAAGGCCGCGATCGAACATTTCCCTCCAATCCTGCTCATGGCACTACGCTTCGCGGTGACCACACTGGCGTTGATTTGGTTCGTCCGCCCTCCCGTCGGCCAGTTGGTCCGGATCTTTTTCATCGCGATCATTTCCGCGGCGATTCAATACAGCCTCACCTTCAACGGTTTGCGCGGTCTTGACGCTTCGGTCGCCTCGTTAATCGTCCAGCTTGAGGTGCCGTTCCTCGTACTGTTAGGCGCTGTGCTGCTCAAGGAAAAGCCGAGCGTGCGCAAGTGGCTAGGTATCGGTTTGGCATTCATCGGCGTCGGCCTGATCGCTGGCGAACCGCGGCTCACCGGGGCGTGGATATCGATATTGCTCATAGTCGGTGGTGCATTCTCGTGGGCAATCGGGCAGGTGATGATCCGCCAGCTCTCGGACATCGACGGCCTCACGGTGACGGCCTGGATTGCTGTGTTTGCGACCCCGCAACTGTTGGTGATGTCGTTGATATTCGAGAGCAACCAAATTGAAGCAATACGAAGTGCGGGCTGGGTGGTCTGGGGCACCGTACTCTATCTCGGCTTGGTCATGACCGCCCTTGGCTACGTTCTATGGTACACGCTCATCCGCCGTCATCCATTGGGCCTCGTCGCACCGTTTCTGCTTCTCTTACCGGTCTTTTCCGTGCTGGGCGGTGTCCTCATCCTCGGTGAAAGTCTGACACCCATGACGATATTCGGCGGCGCTATTGTCATTGCCGGCGTTGCTTTCATTCTGATCGAGCGCGTTCCGTCCGTTGCCACGGAGGATGGCGCGGGCGTGCGAGAGGCCGAGAGCTAGCTCGTTGCATTCATCGTCAGATTGGACACGGCGAGGCGAGCGGGTCGATTGGGCTCCATCAAATGGGTGGCTGTAGTCGGAGGATGCTCTAAAAGTCCAATAGCGCGTTGTCGACCACCTCCTTCATCACGAAAAAGGTTCGTGTTTGGCGCACACCCGGCAAACCAACGAGCTTGTCACCGTGCAGCCGGTTGAAGTCGCCAACGGCGCGCATGCGGATCTCTTGGAAACAGTCGAAACGAAATAGAACACACCTTGCGGGTGAGATTCGCTAGCATGAGAGTGACCACTTTACGAGATGTGAGGATGCGCTGTGCTCAACGTCGAACAGAAATTCCCACGCTATCCGCTGACCTTTGGCCCGACACCGATCGAGAAGCTCGAGCGCCTTTCGCGGCACTTAGGCGGCGAAGTCGAGATCTATGCCAAGCGTGAGGACTGCAACAGCGGCCTGGCGTTTGGCGGCAACAAGGTCCGCAAGCTCGAATACATGGTGCCGGACGCGATCGCGCAGAATTGCGATACGCTGGTGACCATTGGCGGTGTGCAGTCCAATCACACCCGCCAGGTCGCCGCCGTTGCCGCCAAAATCGGCATGAAATGCCGGCTGGTTCAGGAGAGCTGGGTTCCGTTCAACGATGCGGTCTATGACCGCGTCGGCAATATTCTCATGTCGCGTGTCATGGGAGCCCAGATCGAGCTGGTCGACGAAGGCTTCGACATCGGCGTTCGCGAAAGCTGGGAGCGAGCACTCGAGGACGTCAAAGAGAAAGGTGGCAAACCCTATGCCATTCCGGCCGGCGCCTCGGACCATCCGCTCGGCGGGTTGGGCTTTGCCGGCTTTGCCGACGAGGTGCGCCAGCAGGAAGCGGAGCTCGGCCTCACCTTTGACTACATCATCGTTTGTTCCGTCACTGGTTCGACACAAGCCTGCATGATTGTCGGGTTTGCCGCAGACGGACGGGCACAGAAGGTGATTGGCATCGATGCATCCGGCACGCCCGAGCAGACCCGCGCGCAAGTCCTTAAGATTGCGCAGAACACGGCTGACAAACTTGAGCTTGGACAGGAGTTCACCTTGGATGATGTCGTCCTCAACACCGACTACGCCTATCCGGCCTACGGCGTACCGTCGGATGAAACCAATGACGCCATTCGGCTAAGCGCACGGCTTGAGGGCATGATGACGGATCCGGTCTACGAAGGTAAATCCATGCAGGGCATGATCGACCTCGTACGCAAGGGTCACTTTGCGAAAGGCTCCAATATCCTCTATGCGCACCTCGGTGGCGTGCCGGCAATCAACGGCTACAGTTATCTCTATCGCAATGGTTGAGGTGAAATGCCTGTCATCGTCCGGCAGAATGAGCGACCACGTCCATCAAGGTGAGCGGTGAGGTTGAGCCCAATGCGACCCGACCGCCGCGCGCGCTAGGGGTTTATTGTGATGTCTGAGAAGATGCACCTGCTGCGGGAGCTGGAGAAGAAAATCCTATGGCTCTCCTGCTGGACAATTCACAACGCAAATCACCGGCGCGCCAAGCCCGACGGCTTGAAAGTCGGCGGCCATCAGGCGTCCTGCGCTTCGATGGTCTCGATCATGACGTCGCTCTATTTCTCCGTGCTTCGCCCGGAGGATCGGGTCGCGGTCAAGCCGCACGCCTCACCGGTGTTCCATGCCATCCAGTATCTCGTCGGCAATCAGACACGAGAAAAGCTCGAGGCGTTTCGTGGCTACGGTGGCGCACAGTCCTATCCGAGCCGCACCAAGGACAGTGACGATGTGGATTTTTCCACCGGATCCGTCGGGCTTGGTGTCGGCATGACGGCGTTCGCAGCGCTCATACAGGACTACGTGCGCTGCAAGCCCTGGGCGCCGAAATTCGACAAGGGCCGGATGATCGCCCTCGTTGGCGATGCCGAATTGGACGAAGGCAACGTCTATGAGTGTTTGCAGGAAGGCTGGAAGCACGGGCTGCGCAATACGTGGTGGATCATCGACTACAACCGCCAGAGCCTCGACGGCGTGGTTCGCGAAGGGCTTTATGATCGTATCGAGGCAGTGTTCGACGCCTTTGGTTGGGAGGTCGTCAGGCTCAAGTACGGGGCACTTCAGGAGGCTGCCTTCGCTGAACCCGGCGGAGAGCGATTGCGAGAATGGATCGACGCGTGCCCGAACTCGCTCTATTCGGCCCTGACATTCCAAGGTGGGGCCGCTTGGCGCGCGCGCCTGATGGATGAAATTGGCGATCAAGGTCCTGTCGCGTCCCTGCTTGAGCGCCGCACGAACGCC
>JAUVMS010000113.1 GCA_030600135.1 Hyphomicrobiales bacterium
AATGGAGAGTGCCATCTCGATCTCCTCATACTTTCACATAACTAGTGGACGTATTCATACATTCACAAGCGCCGCCCTCGGCCATTATAGGCACATTCGACGACGGGAAAAACAAGCGAAAAGGTGCAGACTACGCCGCGGCGTCAATCTTGTGTGATCCGTGCAGAGCACACCGATGGAGACGGCCAGCCAGCATTTCTTACAGCCACGGCCATAAAGGCTAGGCGGCCTCCTTTTCGCGATGCGCGGGTTGAGGGGTAGGTGTTGGTGCTCGGAGCTTTTTCATGAGCTCGTCCTGGCGCGCGCGCGCAGCCTCGGCGTTGGCACGCTTGACATGGCCAAAGCCGCGAATGCTGCGGGGCAATTCGGCAAGTTCGATCGCGAGATCAAGGTTTTCGGGCGACAGCCGGTCGGCGATCTCGTCCAAGAGATGTTCGTATTCCGTGATCATCTTGCGTTCGCTGCGGCGTTCACCAGAGTAGCCGAATACATCGAAGCTGGTGCCTCGCAGGCGCTTGAGTTTGGCCAGAAGGGAGAACGCACGCATCATCCATGGCCCATAGGACCTCTTGAGTGGATGGCCGGTCGATGGATCCAATCGCGCAAAGAGGGGCGGAGCGAGGTGGAAGGAAATCTGATAGTCGCCTTCGAACTGCTCGTCGAGGGCCTGCTTGAAGCTACCATCGGTAAAGAGCCGAGCGACTTCGTACTCGTCTTTGTAAGCCAGTAGCTTGTGGTAGCTCCGTGCAACCGCCTCGGCGAGGCGATCTGAACCCGGCGCCCTTTTGTCCTCGATGCCCCTGATCCAAGCCACCTTGTCTGCGTAGCGATCGGCGTAGTTTTGATCCTGGTAGGCTTCGAGATGGGCGACGCGCCTCGACACGAAGTCGCCCAGCGATTCAGCACCTGCCGATGCGGCTTCTCCTTCGGTTTCGCCAACGAGACGGTCGAGCGCTTCGGGGTCATGGGCCGCCAGTCGACCGAATTCGAAAGCCCGTTTGTTCATGTCGATGGCGACACCGTTCATCGCGATGGCCTGTTCAATGGCGGAGATGGAGACCGGTATCAGGCCAAACTGATAGGCATAGCCGAACATGAACATGTTGGAGGCGATGGAGTCGCCAAACAGCGCCAGGGCATAGTGATGGGCGTCGATGGTGTGAGCACGGCCCGTGCCGGCCTGCTCCTCAATGGCGCGCTTTATCCGCGCAACCGGCAGGTGCAAGTCCGGATTGCGTGTGAAATCGCCGGTAATCATCTCGTGGCTGTTGACGACAAGACCGGTCTCGTCCTTGCGAATGGTTTCCAAGACCTTGTTGGAGGCGGAGACCACCAGATCGCAGCCGATAATCAGGTCGGCACCAGCAACGCCGGCGCGAATTGAATGGATGTCCTCGGAGTGGTCGGCGATGCGCGTGTGGCATGCAACGGCGCCACCCTTTTGCGCCAGACCGGCCATGTCGATGGCACCAAATCCCTTGCCATCAATGTGAGCGGCCTGACCGAGAATGGCGCTAACGGTGACCACGCCGGTGCCGCCGACGCCCGTGACGACGATGGAATAGGGCTCGCTCGTTGACGGAATCTCAGGTACAGGTACGGAGGATAATAACTCGTCGTGCTCGGACTTGCTGGCGAGCCCTTCGGGTTTTCTCACCTGACCGCCGTGCACGGTGACGAAACTTGGACAAAATCCTTCGAGACAGGAATAGTCCTTGTTGCAAGTCGATTGATCGATTTGCCGTTTGCGACCCAACTCCGTTTCGACGGGCACAATGGCAACGCAGTTGGATTTTTGTCCGCAATCACCGCACCCCTCGCAAACAGCCGTGTTGATGAAGGCGCGCTTGGGCGGATCAGGGTAGAGGCCGCGTTTGCGCCGGCGACGTTTCTCGGCCGCGCAGGTCTGGTCGTAAATCAGAACGGTGACGCCCGCTATCTTTGCCAGCTCTCGCTGAACGGCATTGAGCTCGCGGCGGTGATGGATCGTAGTGCCGAGGGGAAAGCTAGCGCCTGTGCTGGAATATTTATCCGGCTCGTCGGTGACGACGACAACGCGCTTGATGCTTTCCGCCGCCATTTGCCGGGCGATGTCGGGAACGGTAATGTCGCCGTCGAGCGCCTGCCCGCCGGTCATGGCGACTGCGTCGTTGTAGAGGATTTTGTAGGTGATGTTCACGCCGGCGGCGACGGCGGCGCGGATAGCCAGCGAGCCCGAGTGGGTGTAGGTGCCGTCGCCGAGATTTTGAAACACATGGCCGCGTTTGGAAAACGGCGCCTCACCGATCCAGTTGACGCCCTCGCCGCCCATATGGGTGAACCCTTCAGTGCTGCGGTCCATCCACTGCACCATGTAGTGGCAGCCGATACCGGCGTAGGCGTGCGCGCCCTCCGGCACGATGGTGGAGGAATTGTGCGGGCACCCGGCGCAGAAATAGGGAATTCGGGTGGCGACCTCGGCACCTTCCGGGCGGTTGCCGCGATGGCGTTTCAGCGCGTCGATGCGGGATTTAACGCCATCATCGTCATGGTAGCGCAAAATACGCTCGCCAATTGCGATGGCGACGTCTAGGGGCTCCAGCGCGCCTTTGGCCTGAAAGAGGACCTGCTCATGCTCGTCCTTCTTGCCGACGACGATTGGGGCATTGGAGCGACCGTAGAGTTGCTCCTTGATCTGGGTTTCGACGAGCGAGCGCTTTTCCTCGACGACGATGATCAATTCGAGGTCCTTAGCAAACTCCTCAATGCCTGCCGGCTCGAGCGGCCAGGTCAGACCGACCTTGTAGAGCCGAATGCCGAGATTGGCCGCCTTCACTTCGTCGATGCCGAGTTGGTCGAGCGCTTCGGCCGTATCGAGGTAGCTCTTGCCCATGGTGACGATACCGATTTTGGGCGTGCGGCCGCCCCGAAAGATCATCTTGTCGAGACCGTTGGCTCGAGCAAAGGCAATGATGGCATTTCGCTTTTGGTCATGGAGGCGGGCTTCGCGCTCGAGTGCAGTGTCGCCGAGGCGAATGTTCAAGCCATCTTGCGGCATCTCGAAATCGGTTGGTTTATTGATCACCACGCGATCGACGCGGGCATCAACCACGGCCGTCGATTCGATGTTGTCCTTAACGCATTTGATGCCGACCCAGACGCCGGCAAAACGCGAAAGCGCAAGGCCGTAGATGCCATAATCGAGAATTTCTTGAACACCTGCCGGGTTGAGCACGGGAATCATGGCGTCAACGAAGGCGAACTCACTTTGGTGTGCGGAAGTGGAGGACTCGCACGTGTGGTCGTCGCCCATCAGCGCAAGAACGCCACCATACTTGGAGGTTCCGGCATGGTTGGCGTGGCGGAAAACATCGCCAGTACGGTCGACACCAGGGCCCTTGCCATACCAAATTCCGAATACGCCGTCGTACTTGCCTTCGCCGCGCAGTTCGGCCTGTTGGCTGCCCCAAAGCGCGGTCGCCGCATAGTCTTCGTTGAGGCCCGACTGGAATTTGACGTTGGCTTCGCCAATGATCTTTGCGGCGCGCTGAAATTGTCCTTCAAGTCCAGCAATTGGTGAACCGCGATAACCGGTCACGAAACCCGCGGTATTGAGACCCGCGGCGTCGTCGCGGGCCCTCTGGGTCAGGACAAGCCTGACGACAGCTTGCGAGCCGGTCAGCAGAACTCGCTCTTTCGTAAGGTCAAACTTATCGCTGAGGCTCGGTGTTGGCTTAGACATAGTCACCTCGTGCTGAAGGATCGTGTCGGCGCACACGGGCGTCCGCATTGGTAGATACGCGCCCAAAAACCGTTTAGGTCAGCGAAACTGACATAAATTTGCTCTCGAAGCAATTCTCACCACTTTCAAATCAATGTGCAAGTGTGGTGCCGTGAGCGAAGTCTGTCACGTTCAACAGCTGGTATTGGTGTGGAAATGGTTGCCGTCGAACCTACTGGCGTACCTTTCTATAACTAGATGGCCTGTCTATAAATCTTTTTTATCAGAAGCTTAGCGAGATATCTCGATGCCCGGAATTGCAGCTCGCAATGTAAAGTGCTTGTTCTCTTGGTAGGCGCGGTTGCTGGCGCAGGCCGATTGTGTCGCGGATCGTTGTCTCGTAGGCCTGTAGATCGGGGAGCAACTCCTTGGATCCGCGCTTGCGCCAGGCGAGATCCTCGCGATAGGCCTGCAAGGCTTTCGCGTAGAATTCCTGCACTTTGGCGTCGTTTGGCGTTCTGCGCCTAAGCTCACGGCGAACCTTGGAAAGTTGCGACCGTATTGCGCTGGTGCCTGGGACGGTGCCGATTTGCCTAGAAACCTCGCGGACCCGATCGGCGGCTTTCCTAGGCGGTTCCATGACGATCTCCGTTCGGATTTGCATGATATCCATTTCCAGGGCGGCAAGCTCGTCGGCGCCCGCCAGCGCCTCCACCATTGTTTTTGCGGGCTCATAGGCGCCATCGACATTTCGGCGGTAGTCTCGACGAGCCTTAATCTCGGCATTGAAGAGCGCCATGAACGTCTTGTTCTTCTCCGGCCAGTTGGCGGGTATCGTCGCTTTCAGGCGTTCCTGCTCGGCCTTCATCTCGTCAATCTGGGCCTGGAGCAAGTCACGCCTCGCCTGGCTCTTGTCGTCGCTTCCGCGCAGGCGACGGATGGCCGAGCGAACCTGTTGAATCTCCTCGTCAATATCACGAATCCCGCTTTCAACCTCGCGAACTTGGCGATGCACTGGACTGTAGGCCGGTTTGGCCGCGCTGACGGCTGCTTCTGCGCTTTGAATGGCTTGGAGCAGACCTTCGGTCGCCGCGGTCTTGTCAAGACTAGTGCTCAGGCGCGACTGAAGTTTTTTGGGCAGGTAACTTACGTCAAGCCCGCGAACGCGCGCGATCGCCTGGCTTATCTTGCCGTTCTGCGCGCTGAATCTCTCGATAGCATAACGCTCCATGCAATACTGCAATCGAGGATTGAGCGGGGGTGGCGCCGTCACCGCAAGCAGCGACATGCGGCTTGGCAGATAGTTGACCAAGCTCGGAACGAACCCGACGATCACGAGCGCGAACAACTGAAGGCAGATGAAGGCAACTACACCTTTGTACATCTGCACGGTTCTGACGATGGCGGGGGCAACGCCTCGCAGATAGAACAGGGCAAAACCAAACGGCGGCGTCAGGAACGAGGTCTGGATATTGAGGCCGATCATGACGCCGAGCCAGACGGCCGTGACATTGGCTGAGGGATCGGCCAACAGAATCGGGGCAACGATTGGGACAACGACAACAGCGATT
This sequence comes from Hyphomicrobiales bacterium, assembly GCA_030600135.1. Taxonomy (GTDB): domain Bacteria; phylum Pseudomonadota; class Alphaproteobacteria; order Rhizobiales; family JAUVMS01; genus JAUVMS01. Next base: position 5,272 of record JAUVMS010000113.1, read on the forward strand.
TCGATGAAGTCCAGGAAGAAGCCCAGTACGAAAATCACGGCCATCACGATGACGAACTGCGCCCAGAAACCGCCAGGCAGGCTGGTCAGGAATTCGCGAACCAGCTCCTCACCACCGAAAGCGCGAAAGGCTGCCGTGAGCATTGCCGCGCCGAGCAGGATAATAAAGACGAGCGAGGTGGTCTTGGCCGTCTCCACCATGACCCCGCGCAGTGTGTCCTCAATCTTGAAAGTGCGCCAACCGCTCCAGAGAATGGAGGCGAGAAAGAAAATGACGGCAATGGTGGCCAGCGCGATACCCAAGGCATCTTCGCTGGTTTTGATGTTCTTGATGTTGGTTGAGAAATTGGCCGTAATGACGAAAATTGCGATCAGCGATGCAACGCAAAGCGTCGCTGGAATGTAGGCCCGCTTGTGGCCCTCGCGCAGCCGGTAGCCGGCCATGATCATAGCACCGATGGCACCGATTGCCCCCGCCTGGTTGACCGTGGCGACGCCCATAATGATCGAGCCCAACACGACGAATATTAGGGCGAGCGGCGGGACCAGGGTGATCAACACCTTGAACGCAAACTTGCGATCGTAGCGGCCTTCGAAGTGCACCGCGGGCGCGGCGCTGGGGCGCATAAGCGCGAAGACCAATATGAAAATCATGTAGAGCCCGACGAGCAAAAGGCCGGGCACGAAGGCGCCAAGGAACATGTCGCCAGCACTGGTCGAAACAACACCAAACTCCGATGGCATCGAAAATTGGCCCGTCGAGGCTTTGTAGAGCGCCTTTCTCGTGGCGCCAGCCTGATCAACCGCACTGGCGAGTTGGTCGGCCAGGATGATGAGCACGATGGAGGGTGGGATGATCTGGCCGAGCGTGCCTGAGGCGGCGATCGTGCCCGTTGCCAACTCCTTGGAATAGTTGTTACGCAACATGACGGGCAGCGAGATGAGCCCCATGGCGACCACGGTGGCGCCGACGATGCCTGTTGTTGCCGCGAGCAGGGCGCCGACAAAGACCACTGAGATGCCGAGGCCGCCGGGCACGGGGCCGAAGAGCTGGGCCATGGTAACAAGCAGATCCTCGGCGATCTTCGAGCGCTGCAGCATGATGCCCATGAATACGAAGAGAGGAATCGCAATTAGGGTGTCGCGTTCAACCTCCCAATAGACGCCGCGAAAATTGGTGACGCCTGCATTAAGCCATTGGAGCGGGCCGCCTTGGGCGAAATAGGCACTGGTATCGCCGGCAAAGAGCCAGCCGGTGAGCGCGGCAAGTGCAATGGTCAAAATCGCGGAGCCGGGGAGCGCAAATGCGACGGGGAATCCAGAACCGAGGGCCGCGATCATCAGCAGCACCAGAATGGCGAGGAAGACCAGCTCCATAGTTGCGATTAACCCTTCCCTTGCTAGTGCGTGGCCTCTGATGCTTTTTCGCGCCCGCCCGGATCACCACGGAAGTCGGCGACACTCTCCAGGAGATAACTGGCGAACTGAATCATCATCGAGATTGCGAAAATGGCGAGGAATCCGGCCATGAGGTATTTTACGTACATCCCGAAGCCGGACTGAGAGACCTCAAGACTGAGGATCGGGCTCGTAATGAGATTTGACTTGCCCGCCATACCCATCGCGAGAATGACCCAGCAAAGCGTCGTGCCGAGCAATATCGATCCAATGGCATTGATCATGCCCTTGGTCTTTGATGTGAACCCGGCATAAAGCACATCAACACGGACATGGCCTTCCTCGATCAGCGTGTATGCACTGGCAAACAGGAAAAGCGCGGCGTACCAGAATCGAACCAGGTCGCCCATGAAGGCCTGCTCGTAGGAGAATATAAACCTTGCGACGACGATCTGAAGCTCGGCAACGACGACCAACAGAGCCAGCCATGTGAACCCGAGTGTTCTCGTAAACATGGCAACGAGGATCGCCAGCAAAATTAGCGGAAGGTGCACGTTGGGTCCGCGAAACCTCGAGCGTCCCAACTGCTGAGTTAGCTCTGAACCTACGAATTGCTGAAGGTAGTCTTCGACACGAAGAAAGGAAATTACCATGTCGGCGAGACCGACAAACAACACTGACCAAAACGAGGCGCGAATTATGAAGGCAGCGATGTCGGACAAGATTTGTGCATCGTAGCGCAGCGAACGGGACTTGGTCGCATAGACGTAGACGATGGGACCGATTAAGCAGAGCAGATAGATCAGAGCCTGAATCCAAGCCAGAGTAAGGTCGTTGCCCTCAAGTGCGTCTTTTGGTGGTTCGCGGCCGAACAGTCCAAGTTGCGCAACAAGTCGTGCTAGACCCGGCCAGTCACGCCAATAGGTGAGATAGACGTTTGCCAGGAAACCGAACATGACGGCGACATTGGCACAGGTGACAATCCGCAGAAGCGTTGTCATTGCGGATGGCCCAAACCCACCAACCGGCTGGGCCTCGGCATGTCCGACTTCGCTGACCGCCATACGATGATGCTTTCACGCAAGGGGACGGGGGCGGTTTGCCCCGTCCCGAATTTTTCGTCTTCGACTGTGCGTCACTAAAGGCCCAGCACCCGGTTACGTTGAGCGTAATAAGCGCCGTCGGACAGCTTCATCCAGCCACCTACGTCCGTGCGAGCCGTGACAAAGCTTTCGTGAACACGCTTGGCAAGGTCGCTGTGCGACACTGTTTCTTCAAACACTGCCGTGGCGGCTTCGCCGAAGCTCTCAAAAATTTCGTCGCTGAACTCGCGCAGCTTGATGCCATGCTCCGTGATCAGCTTAGCCAGGAAGGCGCCGTTGTTGGCATTGAACTCGGACATTGAGTAGACGTGCTCCTCGCCGCAGGCCGCCTTGATGATTTCCTGATCGGTCTTTGGCAGATCGGCCCAGAATTTGGCGTTCATACCGAACGACAACGTCGAACCGGGTTCGTGCATGCCCGGATAATAATAGTACTTCGCCGCCTCGTAGAACTTCATGAAGTAGTCGTTCCACGGGCCGACCCATTCGGTTGCGTCAATCGCGCCGGACACCAGATTTTCGTAGATTTGTCCACCCGGCAATGAGACTGGCGATGCGCCAAGCTTGGCCATGACGTCGCCGCCGAGGCCGGGGATGCGCATCTTGAGACCCTTGAGATCGTCCGCCGTCTCGATTTCCTTGTTGAACCAGCCGCCCATCTGTACGCCGGTGCAACCGGACATGAGACACTTGAGCCCGAAGCCATCTGCGACCTCGTCCCAGAGCGCCTGGCCACCCATGTGTTGGATCCAGGCATTGAACTCATTATGGGTGAGGCCGAACGGCACGGAGGTGAAATACGCCCAGGCCGGATGCTTGCCCTTCCAGTAGTAGTCGGCGGCGTGATAGGCCTGAGC
>JAUVMS010000284.1 GCA_030600135.1 Hyphomicrobiales bacterium
CAACCGGCCGTCACGACACCTCCGTCTCCCACAGACGATGGGTCAGGACGCCGACGTCGCGCTCGATCGCCTCCATCGCATCCAGCACCAAATCCTCGCGGAACTTTCGCCCGACGATTTGCACGCCGGCGGGGCGCCCCTCGATCAGCCCAATTGGAACAACGCCCGCCGGCAGGCCGAGATAGTTCAGTCCCATCGAGTAAACCGAGGCCTGAAAGATGTCTTGGGCACTCTCAAAACAGCGCTGGTCCTCGTCCCAGTCGTACGTTGGACGCATTAAGAAGGGTGTTAGAACGAGCGGATAGCGCTCTGTAAAAACGTTCCAATCCCTTACCAGCGCGGTCCGCGCTGCGATCCTTTCGATATAGCCATCAGCGTCGAGCGTCTCGCCCATCCGCTCAAAATAATCGAACATTCGCTGGATGGTTTCGCTGCCATGCTCACGAATGCCGGGACCCAGAAGCCTATTGAGCTCGAACACCGCAACTTCGAACCACTCTTGCGCCACATCTGCGATGGACGGTGTCGCGGGCTCTTCGACTGCGTATCCCGCCTCTTGTAAAGTTGTGGCTGCTCGCTCCAGTCCAGCGACAATCTCAGGGTGAATGTCGTAACCACACGGCTCTTTCGTAAGAGCAACTTTGATCGGTTGTTCAAGGGTTGGACCATCAAACGGCACGGGCGTCCACCAGGGGTCACGCGCGTCGCCGCCGGCCATGACCTTTGTCGCCAATCTGACATCGCAGACTTCGCGGCACATCGCCCCCTGGACCGACATGAGCTGGGCCAATAGGCCACGCTCGACGGTCGCCGACGGGTTATAGGCCGGCACCCGACCGAGGCCCGGCTTGATGGTCGCCAGACCACAGCAAAAAGCAGGGAACCTGAGCGAGCCGCCAATATCGTTGCCGTGGTGTATCGGGCCGAAACCCGCTGCGGCAGCTGCTCCACCGCCGCCCGACGATCCACCAGGACTTGCACGCTCGCTCCAGGGGCTCTTGGTGCGGCCATGCAGCGGGTTGTCCGTCGTCAGCCGCATGGAGAATTCAGGAGTATTGGTGCGGCCGATTACGATGGCGCCGGCGTTCGTCAAATTGCGCACGACGGGCGAGTTGTCCGGCGCAATAATCTCCTCGAACGCCGCCACGCCATTGGGTGTGGGTGTGCCTTTGACGTCGATGTTTTCCTTGATGGTGACCGGAATGCCGTGCAGGGGGCCGAGCGTTTCTTCATTCTTTACGGCCTTGTCAGCCAACTCCGCCTGTCGCATCGCGTCATGGGAATAGTCGTAGACAATGGCATTCAGGTCGGGATTGCGTTCGCGAACGCGCTCGACAACGGAGGCCATGACGTCCGCACAACCAAAAGTCCGCGCCCGAATGCCCATAGCCAACTCAACGGCGCTCAACTTCCACAATGCATCTGCCATAGCCACAATCCCCTTCAAATAGGAGACGAAGGATAGTGGAGACGATCGCCCGCGCCAATCAGCAAGCTATGGATTGTGCGGAAATGTCAAAGACGACGAGGCCATCGTCGCCCGACGGGCTTCAAGTTCCCAACAACCGTCGCGCGGCATCGATCGGCGAAAGTTCAGCAGTGAGGATTTCGTCACAGAGCCGGTCGACCTCGGGCCCGCCCTCCTTTCGGATACGCTGATCGATGAGATCGGTCACGGCCCAGGCGAGGAGTTGGCGCGCCCTTCGGCGGCGCCGCTCGGCCGGGCTTCGGCTGGCGGCAGTCGCAATCTCGGCGATCTTGGCCGCAAGCTCGTCGACGCCCCCGCCAGTGGTCGCAACGGTCTTGACGACGCTCGTATCACCGCCCCCACGCCTCAGCGACAGTGCAAACTGGAGCTGACGATAGGTTCTTTCAGCGTCCGGCAAATCCGCCTTGTTGACCACCAGCAGATCGGCAATCTCCAGGATGCCAGCCTTCATGGCCTGAATGTCATCGCCGAGCCCCGGCGCGCTCAAGACCACGCGAATGTCGGCGATCTCCGCCACGTCGATATTCGATTGCCCGGCTCCCACGGTCTCGACGATGATCACGTCCCTGCCGGAGGCATCCATGGCATCGATGATGCGCACGGCAGCGGGCGAGAGCCCTCCGACGTGCCCGCGCGACGCGAGCGAGCGAATAAAGACGCCATCGTCGCCGGTGTGCTCCGACATCCTAATGCGGTCGCCCAAGATCGCACCGCCGGAAATCGGACTGGATGGGTCGACGGCGATAACGCCGACGGTTTTATTCTCCGCCCGCAATCGGCCAATATAGGCATTCACCAGTGTCGACTTACCCGCGCCGGGCGGGCCGGTAAATCCGACCACGATCGCCTGGCCGAGGAAGGGGGCCATATCCTCGAGCAATTGCGGCGCAGACTTCGACAGGCGCTCCAGCTCGGTGATGACCCGCGCCAGTGCACCCAGCTCGCCGGCACGCATGCGCTTCACGAGCGACTGTTCTTGCACCGCAGGTCCGGAAATCGAGCCGGTCATGGCACGATGAGAGGTTCGCCGAAGCCGTAGACCTCACGCAATCGGTGGCAGATTTCGCCATGGGTGGCGTTGGCATCGGCCGCCTCGACAATCTTGCCGAAGACGTTTTCGTCTACGCTTTCGCCAGCCCGCGCAAGATCGTCGAGCGCGCGCGTCACGGCTTCCTGATTTCTCTCCGCCTTAAACCTCTTCAACCGCATCAATTGCGCTTCGATTACCTCTCCCGAAGGCGGCTTCAATGGCTCACGTGCCATCTGGTCATCATCCGCGACAAGGTTCTTGTTGACACCGACGATGGTCTCCTCGCCACTCTCAACCCGTTCTTGGAAGGCGAGTGCCGAATCGCCAACCATGCTTTGCACCAATCCGGTCTCGACAGCGGCAAACATTCCGCCTGCTTGATCAATGCGCTCAATCACTTCGAGAATCTTGGCCTCCATCTCATTGGTGAGGGTCTCCACATAGTAGGACCCTCCGAGCGGATCGATGACGTTCGTTAGGTGGGCTTCTTCCTTCAATATCTCTTGCGTGGCAACCGCGATGCGAGCGGCCTTCTCGGTCGGCACACTCAAAACTTCGTCATAGGCATCGGTATGCAGCGACTGCAAGCCGCCGAAAATTCCCGCCATGGCCTGCACCGTGACACGCGAAATGTTGTTAAGCGGTTGCTCGCGCGTCAGATCCACGCCCGATGTCTGGGCATGGAATTTAAATCGCCATGCTTTGGGGTTCTGGGCCCCGAACCGTTCGCGCACGAGGCGCTGCCAGACCCGGCGCCCGGCACGAAACTTGGCGATTTCCTCAAAGAAACTGATGGAGATATCGAAAAAGAACGTAAACCGTGGCAGGAACTGATCCGGATCGAGCCCTCGCGCAACACAGTCGTTGGCATACTGGATCGCGGTCGAGAGCGTCAGCCCCATGGCTTCGCCAGGCGTCGCGCCACCTTGCTGCATGTGCTGGCCGACGACGGACAGCGGGTTCCAGCCAGGCACGTGCTTTTGGGCAAAAACGATATGGTCGAGCAGCACCCGACGCGCACCCGGCAACGCCAATCGGAAGAACATATGGTTGCAGACGAAATGCGAGATGTAGTCGCTCTGGTTCGACGTGCCGGTAATTTTGTTCCATGGGATGCCACGTCGCTTGGCAACGCAGAGCAGCAGCGCCAGCAGGGTGAACGGGGAGGGATCGTTGAGGGCCGTGGAGAAATCACCGATTGGAATATCGCGATAGCAGATGCCCATATCCTCAACCGTATTGACCACGGCTCCACACGTCCCGAGCAGCAGGGGGTCAACCTCGTCGCCGTCGTAGCCACGGTAAACGGAATTACAGGGGATCAGGCTCCCGGCATTGCTGCCATGGGCAATGAGATTTTTCAGCCGTTCGTTATAATCCTCCGGCGTGCCGAGGCCGATCAATTGCCGTTGCGACCAGCTGCGCCCTCGGTGCATCGTCGCATAGATGCCGCGCGTCATTGGCAGCTGGCCGGGAAAGCCTAAGTCGTCCATGTAGTTGGCGGGATCCCAATCGGCCAACGTATAGAGCGGCTTAACCTCGATGCCGGAGCGGTTCCGGGGGTTGGGCGGATCACCCAACTGCTCGTTGTAGTCCGATCTCCATTCGGCGCGCGCGGTATCAAACCCTGGCAACGGCAGCTGTACGGCTTCGTTCTTCATGACGCATTCTCCTGCTCTCGCTCCCGCCGAGCCTTGGCCGCAAGCGCCGCAACTTCGCCAACGATGTCGTCGCGCGCCGAACCTGGATGAAAAACCTTGGAGACGCCGGCGTCCACGAGATCCGCTTCGTCGTCATCCGGCACAATGCCGCCGACAACCACTTTGACGTGGCCGAGACCGGCGTCCTCGAGCGCCACCATGAGCTTCGGTACCAGCAAATGGTCCGTCGCCAACGAACTGACGCCGATGACGTCCACATCCTCTTCCAGCGCCAAGCGCACGACGCGATCAATCTCCTGCCATGGCGATGTGTAGATCACCTCCATGCCGGCATCGCGCAGGAAGGCCGCGACGATGCGGCTGCCACGATCATGGCCATCGAGACCGATCTTGGTCACCAACACACGTGGCGGAAACGTTTCGTCGCTATTGGATGTCATGCGTCGCCATCCTGAATTTCCGTCCCCCGCCGCAAATTCTCAACCAGCGCATGGGCGATATCAGCAAGATCGGCATGCTCTGCTCGGTACCACACTTGCGTCCAATTGAGTGCGCCCAGCAGCTGCAAACGCAGAAGATTGCGATTTGTGCCGGCCCGAAGTTCTAAAGCATCAATCAATCGCCGAAATCGCTCCTCGTACTGCCTCCTGAGCGTGGTCAGTTCGCCTGCCACCTCTTCAATATCCGTTGGCAGCACGCGAATGACAACTTTGGCAAAGCCGTTCTCAGCCACAAGGACCTCGAGGTGACGCCAGCACGCGCGTTCCAAATTTGTCCATGGATCAGTGCTGGCGTGGATCTCTTCATCAACCGCGCTGCTGATCCGCTCGACGCCGGTCTTGTAGACCGCCAGCAGGAGCCCGGCCTTCGATACAAAGTGGGCATAGACCGCGCCGGGCGTCACGCCCATTTCGCGCGCGATGTCGCGGATCGAGGTGCCGTCGTAACCGTTCCTGGCAAAGAGCTCTGCTGCGACAGTCACAAATCGCTCACGAGCGCTCAAATCCGTCGTCTTTTGTACCGTCTCAAGCATGCCCACACGCGTACAATCGACCACATTAACTTTGCGATCTGAGGTTTTTGGGTTCAACTGAGTGAACGTTCGTTCATTTTGTAGAGAATGATGTCGTAGTGGTCACGTGTAGCTCCG
>JAUVMS010000140.1 GCA_030600135.1 Hyphomicrobiales bacterium
ACCGAGCCGTGGCTCGGGGCCTCAGGCGACCTTCTTTTTGCGCCGGGCGTATTCGAGTAGGGCGTCGTCCGGAACCGTTTCGATGGGCGTGAAGTCCTGGTGGGCCAGCCATTCCTCGCGGGTCGGCTTGCGGATGTAGTTCGAGCACGCGTTCACCGTCAGGTACACGATCTTCCGCGGGAACGGCGTGATGTTGCCCGAGGAGCCGTGAACCAGGTTCCCGTCAAACATCAGCATCGAGCCCGGCTTGCCTACAGTCGTCCCGCTGCGCCAGCCATGCGGGGGCACGCAGCGGAACGGAATGGGTAAACCTTCACGACACGGACGAAGTTGTCGACCTCGCGGATATGGGGGGTGGCAAGTGGCGATGCACGATGGATGGCATCGAGCGGGTTTGACGGTTGTTGCGCTATGTCATCAAATAGCGCCAGCCTTGAATTTAGTACAAAGTGGGCGTATATCGGCAGCATACAAACGATTATCGTCATGCGTCCAAGCAGGCACGCGGCGGCTCAATAGATTCGGTCACCATCCGCGGACCCGGAAGGGGCGCCCGTGTTCGCTGTCAGCAATGACGGCACAACCCCCCGCAAATCGGCGAAAGTTATCTCCATCTCCTCACTAGTCCGGTGGGCTGACCGCGACCGCTAGTCCGAGAGATTTCCCAACAAATTCAACGGGCTTAGCGGCCTACCGCAGTGCCAACGCGACATCGCTCGGCCGCACGTTAGAGTCTCGTCGCCGCGCGCGATCAGGCCGCCTCTGATTGCACCGCATCCATCGCCAGCAGCAGCCAGGTCTCGATTTCTTCGAGCGTGGGCTCCAGCTCTGTCCCAAGCAGTCGCTGACCGTCGCGCGTGCCGGCGTATCGCTTGATGTCCTCGTGAACTTCGACCGGATCGGCATCGCTCAGCGCACTAACGCTGCAATAGCCGGCACCGACCAGTAGCTGCGCCTCGCGCCCCCGCAAGCCGGGCACCATGCAAACCAGCCGTGCCTGGTCCTGCCAAGCGAGGATGCTCTCGTTCGACAAATAGTGCAGGCTCAGCATATCTGCGATGTGCTCGGCTTGGGTATCGAGCAAATCTCCAACGGTTTTGATCCCGATGCGCTTGAGCCGGCTGGCCGTTTTCCGCCCAATGGAGGGTGCCGTCTCAACGTCGCTGTCGAGCGAGAGCCGTGCCCGCGCTTGATCGGGATCGTCCTGGGCGCTGTCCCGGTCGGCAGCGTTCCCTTGATCAATTTCGCCAGCGCCAAGACCGCTCTCAAGTTCATCCGTGCCGTCGCCTGATTGCAGGCCGAGTTGTTCGGCAATTTCGCTTTGCAGCAGGCGGGCACCGGCAAGCCGCGGCACGATCTCGTCGTCTTCGTCCGGCTCGACGATTTGCCCCAAAACCTCACTGGCGTGGAGCTCGCGCACGGCCCGATCATCTTCCGGCAGGTTTTTCTCGACCTTGCCAGTCTGTTCCAGTTCATCGTACATGCGCTCGACCAGCCGACGCTCGCGCCGGTCCGCCAGCTTGTTCACCACCCATCGGATCGGAATTTTAAGACCGGCGAGGAAGGTGCTGACCGTAAGACCCGCTTTCGGCGGCTCGACACCGGCTTCGGCGATGGCATGGTCGAGGATGCGCGCATGTTCAAAAGCGGCGTACTTGATGAGCCCAGCCACGAACCGTTGCGCATGACCATCGAGCCCTTCCCTCGGGTCGACGACGCCCTTGTGAAAATCGTAGTGCAGGATCAGCTTTTCATAAAAGGCATGAGAAATTTCGGCGCCGTCGAGCACCACATCTTCGATCCAATCGGCGCGTTCTTCAATGATCACGTCCGGCACCGGCAGTTTCTTGATGGCATGGAGCCAAAGCGCATCGTACGACTTGGCAATGCTCCACTCGACCGCACGGTGGATATTGTTCTCGGCCTCGCACTGTCCTGTGTGGAATGGCATGACCGGGTCGATGACGTAGTGGCTCAACACACCTGCCGCATAAACCGCCCGCTCCCAATCCTTGTCGCGCAGCCCATCCACTAGGTGGTTGTACCAGTTCCGCGCCTTTTCCTGTGCGCCACCCCAAGGCCCCTCATTGACATGCAGAACGTGGTTCTTGAAGTCCTTGAATTCCTTGTCGGGCGCCTTCGAGCCGTCGAGGTAGAGTTGGCTGTGTTTCAGGAACAACCGCTGCCAGCGTTCATTTTGAGGCGCTTGAAGAAATCTGAGCGCGTCGAGTGCGACCTTGTGGTGTGTGCCGTTGGCATGCGCCGCACGTACAATACGGAACAACAGGTGCATGGCCTGGTCCCCTCGTTGAGCAAGAGCCCGATGTTTGCTGAGTTTTCTATGTGAGTCGTGAACCGGCGCCAATCGCCTTGCACGCTTGGCCGCGGCCACCAACAAGAAATCGCCTAACCGAATACCTCACCCGCCAGCTCACCGCTGCACCGCTTTGCCACGCCATCGAGTTCTTCTTTTAGGGCGGCTGCGTCTTTTTCCAACAAGCCTTTATAGGTCGAGCGCGCCCCGTCCGGACCGCCATTGTCCACGTTCATGCAGCTCGAGCGCTCAATGGTTTCGTTGGATTTCCGATCGATTAGTTTGGCGATGGCGCTATAATGTACGTAATAACGGAGCGTTGCCAGCGACTTATACTTCATGCCCCACTCGAATGTGGTGACGTTGAGTATATAGTCGGCTGTGCTTGGATCGTCGACGATCCGAAGCTGCAAGCCCTTGCTCAGGGATTCCGATAGGCTCGCCGCGACGATGCGGCCGGGATCGGCAATCCCGTAAGCGTGGGCAGTGTCCGATGGTGGTGTGACGGGTTCCGAAGCAGCTTCTGCGATGCGGTAGTCAGCGTCGCGCGGCGGTGGCGCCATAAGGCGAAACTCCGGTGCTCGCCCGACCACGACGGCGATTGTCTTGCCAGAGAGGCGGTTATCGTAGGTCTGACTAAGTGTCAGGCGATCCGTCCCGCAGCCAGCCAGCAGCAGCGCCGACAATAGAGTAGCGACGCGCATACCATCCCCCTAGATCACGTCTCACCACAGAGTAACAGGTGATTCGCCTCGCAACGAGTATTTTTGCGTTTCGGCGAAACGTTTGTTCCGATTTGTTGTTATTGTGTTGTAGTTCCAGATCGATCACGACTCGGATCAATTTTCAATGCTTGGCACGAGTTCGGACAGGCCAAGATCCACACCAACCCGTTGAGCTTTCATAACCAGCTATCGCCGCATGCCTCGTCCGATACGGTTGCCTCCACTGCCGTCCGCAGCTATAACGCAGATCGCAACAAGGCAGGTTGCCCGGACACCCCTGGAGGACGGGCGGCGACACGGGCCTCGGAGAGGCCCTTTTTCGATTCATTTGGAGACTATGACATGGCTGATGTAACCGAGCTTAGCGCCTCGGTGCGCGAGCGTGTCGGCAAGGGGGCCGCACGCGCCATCCGTCGAGAGGGCCGCGTACCTGGTGTCATTTACGGCGACAAGAAAGACCCCGAAACCATCGTCCTGGATTATCTCGACGTATGGCAGCAATATCAGACCGGCTCATTCCTATCGAGCATCTACGTTATTGATGTGGGCGGTAAGAAAACCCGCGTTATTCCGCGCGACATCCAACTCGATCCGGTTCGCGACTTTGTCGTGCATGTCGATTTCTTGCGGCTGTCGAAGGGCGCCGAGATCACCGTCGAAGTGCCGGTGAACTTCATCAACGAGGAAGAGTCGCCCGGCCTCAAGCGTGGTGGCGTGCTCAACATCGTGCGCCACACCATTGAGCTTGTGTGCCCTGCCGATGCCCTGCCCGAGAGCATCGAGGCCAATCTCGAGGGCCTTGATATCGGCGACTCGCTGCACATATCGGCAATTGAGTTGCCGGAAACCGTGCGCCCGACCATCACCGATCGCGACTTCACCATTGCGACCATCGCTGGCGCTGGCGGCGCAGCCGATGAAGATGAGGAGGTCGCGGAGGTCGAAGAGGAAGACGACGTCGAGGCCGGCGAAGTACCCGCCACGTCTCAAAAGAGCGACGAAGAGTAAACTGCGGGCGCGGGCCGCAAGGACGAGCTTTGCCGCCCGTGTCACAAGGGACTTACGCAATGAAACTCTTGGTCGGGCTTGGCAATCCCGGCGCGAAGTACGCCAAGAACCGGCACAACGTCGGCTTCTTGGCGATCGACGCCATTGCCTCGCGGCATCATTTCGCTCCATGGCGCAAGCGCTTCCAAGGCGAGACCGCTGAGGGTCAGCTGGCGGGCGAAAAGTGTCTGCTGCTCAAACCGACGACGTACATGAACGAGTCCGGTCGTTCCGTTGGCGAGGCGGCACGGTTCTATAAGCTCGATCTCGACGACATCATGGTTTTTCACGACGAACTCGATCTCGCCCCTGGCAAGATCCGGGTCAAGGTCGGTGGCGGCAACGCCGGCCACAATGGTTTACGTTCCATTTCCTCGCACCTCGGCAACGACTATACGCGGGTTCGCGTCGGCATCGGCCACCCAGGTCGCAAGGACATCGTGCATCGCTATGTGCTGTCGGATTTCGCCAAGGCCGACGCCGCATGGCTCGAGCCCCTCATCGATGGTATTGCCGATGCCGCCAGTCATCTGGGCAGCGACGATGCGGCAAACTTCATGAACGATGTGGCACGGGCGACGCAAGGCGACGAGGGTAAAGCCGAGCCGAATGGTGAGCGCCGTGCGAACCGTCAACAGCGTGCGGGCACGCGGTCTGGCACCCGAGCCGGTGCTAGGCCCAGGGCGCAGGGTGGCGCGAGGCCGGTCCGCAAGCACCCCTCGCAAACCGAGCTCGCGCGTGCCTCAGCCAAGCGACGGGCGCCCACTGGGTCGGGCAAATGGGACATGGTGAGCCGTTCTGAACAGTCCGACGAGCGGGCAACGGAAACCGCCGCAGATGCGCGCGACGCGAGCGAACCGAGCGCCACGACAGCCCTCGCGGCCAAGCTCAAGAAGTGGCTCAAGGGCTCGACATCATCCTGAAGGTGGGACAATGGGGTTTAAATGCGGCATTGTCGGCCTGCCCAACGTGGGCAAGTCGACTCTCTTCAACGCCTTGACTGAAACCGCGGTGGCCGAGGCGTCCAACTATCCGTTTTGCACCATCGAGCCCAATGTCGGCGAGGTCGCGGTGCCGGATGAGCGTCTCGAGCAACTGGGCAGAATTGCCAAATCGGCGGAGATTATTCCGACGCGGCTCGCGTTCGTCGATATTGCAGGCCTCGTCAAGGGCGCGTCCAAGGGCGAAGGGCTTGGCAACCAATTCCTCGCCAACATCCGCGAAGTTGATGCCGTCGCCTATGTGTTGCGCTGTTTCGAGGATGGCGACATCACGCACGTCGAAGGCCGCATCGACCCGATCGCTGACGCCGAGACGGTCGAGACCGAGTTGATGCTGGCGGATCTCGACAGCTTGGAGAGGCGCAAGCCGGCGTTGGAGAAAAAAGCCAAAGCCACCGACAAAACGGGCAAGGAAGCCAAGGCGACGCTGGCGCTGATCGATCGTGTGCTGGACGTCGTGGCCGATGGCAAACCCGCACGCCAGACTGAAATCGCCGATAACGAGCGTCGGGCCTTTCGCCAGCTCCAGCTCCTCACCGCCAAGCCCGTGCTCTACGTATGCAACGTCGACGAGGCCTCGGCGGCGGCCGGCAATGCGCATTCCGCCCGTATCGTCGAGCAGGCTGCCGAAGAGGGCGCCGGCGTCGTCACCATATCGGCCAGAATCGAGGCCGAGATTGCCAGTTTGGATCCGGCCGAGCGCCAGGAATACTTGGACGAACTCCATTTGGCGGAGACCGGCCTCTCAAGGCTGATCCGCGCCGGCTACGATCTCTTGGATCTCATTACTTTTTTCACGGCCGGGCCGAAAGCGGCGCGTGCCTGGACCGTGACCAGAGGGGCCAAGGCGCCCAAAGCCGCCGGCGTCATCCACACCGACTTCGAGAAAGGCTTCATTCGGGCCGAGACCATCACCTTCGACGACTATGTCGCGCTGGGCGGTGAGCAAGGGGCAAAAGACGCCGGCAAGATGCGCCTGGAAGGCCGCGACTACGTGGTCGCCGATGGTGACGTCATGCACTTCCGCTTTGCTAACTGACAGGCATTGGCCTGGTGGTCCGCCCCGCCGTCGGCGCTCGAGGTCGTGAACCGCAGGCGCGTCGGTAAACCATCAACACATTTTCGCTCGCAAGCCACCCACCAGAGGGGTTGGCGTTGAAAAACATAACATTATCTCAATTCCCAAGATCTATGGTTCTGGTTTGTCTCAAAATGCGTCCTCCGACGTTGGTCTAACTATTTGATATGATAGCTTTTTCGATACTTATCGGTCTTACACTTTTGATCGCGCCGATTGTCTTGTCGCTCGTCGCCATGTCGAGGGTGACCGATATCAATCGGAAAATGAGTCTGCGGCTAACTAGGCTGGAGGAGCGGCTCCAGGCGTTGGAGACGACGCTTACGCTTGAGGTCGAAACGCTTCGCCAGCAGCGACCCCGGAGCGAAGAATCTGGCGCACCAGACGCTGCGGAGCCGTCAGAGGCAGACGTTGCGTCCCCCATGGCTGCTGGGCGAACGCCCGACGAGGCTGTCAGCGAGGAACCAGAGCAACCACCAACCGAGCCGGAGCCGGAGGGAACGCGAGAACCCCCCGAAACCGAAAAAGACGCCTCGTTCGAAGATGCCGAGGCGAGGCCGGGAGAGCCCGCTGCCGAAGAAGGCGCAGGCGCGGCTCAAGCGGGCTTGGCGGCAAGCGTCGAGGAAAAGATGGGCGGCAAATGGTCGGTCTGGGCCGGCGGCGTCGCCTTGGCCCTCGGCGCCATTTTCCTCGTCAAATACACCATCGATCAGGGCTATTTGACGCCAACCATCAGAGTGGTCCTCGGCGCGATCCTCTCGCTTTTGCTTGCTGCGGCCGGAGAAACACTGCGGCGCCGGTCCGAGACGCCGCGGCTCGTGGGGTTTGCCGATGCCGATATTCCGGCCGTGCTCACCGCCGCCGCGATCATCGCGGGCTTTGCCACCGCCTATGCCGCCTACGCGCTCTATGGCTTCGTCGATCCGCTGATCGCGTTCATACTGCTCGCCGCCATCTCGCTGGCCGGACTGGCCGGTTCGGTTCTTCACGGGCCCGGGCTTGCGACGCTCGGCCTCGTCGGCAGCTATCTCACTCCGGCACTGGTTTCGACCGATAAGCCCAACGCCTGGACGCTGTTCATCTATCTGTTGTTCGTCACCGCCGCCACCTATGCCACGGCGCGTGCGCGCGGCTGGATTGTCCTGGCACTCGCCGCCGCCAGCCTGGCATGGCTTTGGGGGGGATTTTGGCTCAATGCGGTGTGGCGCAGCGGCGACGGCTTACCCGTTGCGCTCTACATCGCCGGTCTCTTGCTACTAGCGCTCGTTCTCCTGCGCGACGAGACCATCGGACAAGACATCGAGACAAAGCCAGATCGGCCCTGGCTCGGCTTGGACATCGTCACCACCACCGTGCTCGTCATCACATCGCTTCTGGTCTGGTCACTCGCACGCTTTGACCACTACAGCCCTATCGCGCTGACGCTGCTAATCGGCACTGTCGTGCTCTTCATCGGGTCGGCCTGGCAATTGCGCAATCTAGCTTTGCTCGCGCCTTGGGCCGGCGTGCTCTTTTTGCTGGCTTATACAACCTGGCATATTCCCTACCTGACCGACTGGCGTATCGGCGAACTCGACCGTCAGCTGGATCTGGCACCGGTCGCTCAACCGGGCCTCGCTGAGTTTCTCACGTTTGGTACGCTGTTTGGCGCCGGGTTCGCCATCGCCGGCTTCCTCGGCGCGCTTCGCCGCGAAGGCAGCCTGGCGTGGGTCATCACGGGCGCGGTCACGCCGCTCGCGACGTTCCTATGTGCCTATCTGCGGGCAACGGACTTTGAGCATTCGGTCCCGTTTGGCCTGACGGGCCTCGGCATTGCCGGTCTGGCAACTATCGCGGCAGACCATTTGGTGCGGACTCGGCAGGGGCGGGCATGGGAGATTTCATCCGGTGTCTATGCCGTCACCGCCGTTGCCGCCCTCGCATTGGCCCTCACGATTCTGCTCG
>JAUVMS010000262.1 GCA_030600135.1 Hyphomicrobiales bacterium
AATCAGGGCGACGACGTTCCTCGAAGACGGCAGCGAACTCGCCACGCGTGACGACGTCGAGGTAGTCATCGAGGCCACCGGCGTGCCGGCCGCCGGTCTGGCCCACGCGCGCGCAGCCATCAACCATGGCAAGCACGTTGTCATGGTGAATGTTGAGGCTGACGTCTTGGCCGGCCCGGTGCTAGCGCGTGAGGCTGCGGCCGCCGGCGTCACCATCTCGATGGCTTACGGCGATCAGCCGGCCCTCGTATGCGAAATGGTCGATTGGGCGCGCGCCTGCGGGTTCACGGTCATCGCCGCTGGCAAGGGGACGAAGTATCTGCCCGGCTACGAGCGCTCGACGCCTGACACGGTCTGGCAACACTATGGCTTGTCGCCCGAGCAAGCCGCCGACGCTGGCATGAACCGGCAAATGTTCAACTCCTTCCTCGATGGCACCAAGTCGGCCATCGAGATGGCGGCAATCGCCAACGCCACGGGGCTGCGCGCGCCCGAGGACGGCCTCTCGTTCCCGCCCTGCGGAACGGGCGGCCTGGTTGATGTTCTGCGTCCAAGCGCTGATGGCGGCACGCTGGCCAAGCGGGGCATGGTCGAGGTCGTCTCCTCCCACGCCAGGAGCGGCAAGCAGTTAGCCGATCACCTGCGCTGGGGCGTTTACGTTGTCTTCGAAGCCCCGAACAACTATTCACGGGCCTGCTTGCAACAGTATGGACTTCCCACTGACGCCACGGGTCGCTACAGCGCACTTTACCGCCCCAGCCATTTGATTGGTCTCGAGCTTAATATCTCGGTTCTCTCGGCTGCATTGCGTGGCGAACCGACAGGCGTTGCTCGCGACTTCAACGCCGATGTCGCCACCGTCGCCAAGCGCCCATTGAAAAAAGGCGAGGTTCTCGACGGCGAAGGCGGCTTTATGGTTTGGGGCAAGCTCATGCCGGCTCGGCGAAGCATTGCAGAAGGCGCCTTGCCAATAGGTCTGGCCAGCGGCGTCAATTTGCGCAGGCAGGTACCCGAAGGCGCCACTCTTCGCTGGTGCGATGTCGCCATCGATGAGACCGCCGACGTTGTGCAACTCCGTCGCGCCATGGAACAGCTATCGACTGCGACCGATCAGGCTATCGTGCGCAGCAGCTGATCGTACTCACGGTCGGTGATCGTATTCGGGCGATGGGAAACCAAGCCGTTAAACGGCTCGTGCAGGTTCAACAACCCATCGGTCACCGCTGCAGGCGATGGCGGCAGGAACAGATAGCCCTGTCCATAGCAACAACCAAAATATTTGAGCAACGTCAGCTGATCCATGGTCTCGATACCTTCGGCGACCACGCTCATTCCCAATTTCTGTGAAAGCTCCACAATGGATCTGACGATCAATACGCTTTCTTTGTTGTAAGCGATGTCACTCACGAAGCTTCTGTCGATCTTGACCTCGTGAACTGGAAGGTTCTTCAAATGTGTGAGGGACGCAAATCCGGTCCCGAAATCGTCCAGCGATATCCGGCAGCCCCGTTGCACCAGTTTGCGAAGAATATCAGGAATACTTTCCGTTCCGCGACCAACGACACAATCCTCCGTGATCTCCAAGGTTATGCGTTCAGCCGGAATTCCGTAATCATCGAACAGGCTCACCAACCGGTCCATTTCTTCCAAGTTCTTCAATTGGTCGGCATGGATGTTGATCGCCACGTTGCCGGGACAAAGCTCGCGCTTGTCCCAGGACTGCATGTCCATTGCAACTCGTCGTGCGACGAGTTCACAGATCGGCATGATCAGTCCCCGCTCCTCGGCAATTGGCAGGAAACTATCCGGTGTCACTTCCCCCTTTGTCGGATGGATCCAGCGTAGCAGCGCCTCGAAACCCTCGAGACCGCCAGTCGATAGGCACACCTTTGGCTGATAATAGACTTCCAGCTCACCATCGCTCAGCGCATTCTTGAGTTCAGCCTCGAGGCTGTCTTTGTGTCTGATCTCGCTCTTGAACTCGTTGTCGAATATGCAGAACGTATTGCGCCCACGATTTTTGGCCTTGTTCAATGCGAGCCCGGCGCAAGACAAGAGCTGGTCAAAGGATTGCCCGTCTTGCGGATAGCGGCTAATGCCGATGCTCACGCTGGGTGTGAGAACGACGTTTTGAATCTCGGTCGACTGGCTTATCGTATCGATGATCGTCGTTACTATCCATTGCAATTCGTTCAACTCAATAGAGCCATGCAACACGGCGGCGAACTCGTCCCCGCTCAGGCGCGCCACAAAGTCGTTTCCGTGCAGCGCGTCGCTGATCCTTTGACCGATGATTCGCAGCAAGTTGTCGCCAATTATGTGGCTGTAGCGGTCATTGATACTCTTGAAGTGATCGAGATCGAGAATCAACAGACAAAACTCATTGCTTTGCCCACTGTCATCGGATGTCAGTTTCGCCATGTGATTCTGGAAATATGTACGGTTCGGCAGTGTGGTCACTGAATCAAAGAATGCAAACTGTTCAATATTCTCCTTTGCTCTTTGCAGCTCGGCGTTTTTGATTTTGATCACATGTCGCTGTGATCGCTCATTGTTGTATTTGGTGATCACAAAGAGGAGAAGAAATAGTGAAACCATCACGATGAAACACAACAGAGCGACCACGACCGTCGGCGGATTGAGATAGCCGTCGTTCATGAACGACGGGCCCGGCAGGTTTATCGCCACCCTTTGCACGCCCCGTACGTCGCCGACTTTCCAGTCCTTGCGCGGGCTGTCGGGGTGTGAATTGTGGCATTCGACACACGATTCCCCCATGCGCACCGCACGGGCAAAGCGAAACTGCGGACCGGCCGCTCCAGCCTCAATTCGGTAAATTTCATTTTCGTCGGTTTTGCGAAAGTGTTCCAGCGCCTCGCGATCAAACGCACTGAGCCCGTCGCCTCTGGGTCGCTCGTAAAAAGGGGCGTCGCTATAGAGGCGAAAATTCAGATCACCGTATTTTGCATTGAGCTTGTCGGCGAGTCCGTGAGTGAACGTTGCCGGGTACGGAATGGCATCACCCCGTTTCTTATAGTCCTTGGCGATCTTGATGCCGTTTTTCTTGGCATGCGCAACGACTTCGGTGGCATAATAGACTTGCACATCGGAGATAATCTTTGCGTATGATCGCGCGTCCTCACGCGCCAGCGCTGTTTCGATGTGCTCGGATACAAAAACTATCGTTCGATAAAGAATTAGGACAAGGAGTGCACCTCCTGCGATGAGCAGGAGAATTGCATATTTTTTTGAGCCGCCCATTCACAGAACCGTGTGACCTTCCATCGTTTTTCTAGCCTTTCATACGACAAAATGATTGCCGCCCATTTAATCCGACGTCTGAAATTGTAGCTACTCGGTGGCGAGCTCACTGCTCGACGCGTCAAAAACCGGACCCCGACCTCCCTAATGTGGAAACCGACTGCATGCCGATGCGAGGCATCCCTCGCCGACCCACACCCCACACGCAATGCACTAGGCCAAGTGATCCGACTTGCCGTCATCAAATGCTTTGACTTGGCCCGATACTGATCTAGTTTGCGCCCGCTTGGTTCAACCGCGACTCACCGACAAGGGGTATCGCTTCAACGACGCTTCAGGAGACCTCCCATGGGTTTCATTGCCGACAGCCTAGGCCGCATCAAGCCGTCCCCGACCATTGCCGTTTCCCAAATGGCGCGCGAGCTCAAAGCGGCGGGCCACGACGTCATCGGGCTAGGCGCCGGGGAGCCTGATTTCGATACGCCCGACAACATCAAGGAGGCCGCCATTGCCGCCATCCGGCAGGGCCACACCAAGTACACTGCCGTTGACGGCATCTCTGAGCTGAAGGACGCCATTGCCGCCAAGTTCAAGCGCGAGAACGGGCTTGAATACGCACCGGGCGAAATCACCGTCGGCACGGGCGGCAAGCAGGTGCTCTACAACGCCCTGCTTGCATCACTCAATCCCGGCGACGAGGTCGTCATTCCGGCCCCCTACTGGGTCTCCTACCCTGACATCGTCTTGCTCGGCGGTGGCAAG
Source organism: Hyphomicrobiales bacterium (assembly GCA_030600135.1). GTDB lineage: Bacteria > Pseudomonadota > Alphaproteobacteria > Rhizobiales > JAUVMS01 > JAUVMS01. The sequence continues at coordinate 4,024 of JAUVMS010000262.1, forward strand.
CCCGTCATCGTCGAAACCAAGCTCGAAGATGGCTTCAAGCTGACCCCGCAAGCACTTGAGGCGGCGATCACGCCGAAAACCAAGTGGCTCATCTTCAACTCGCCCTCAAACCCGAGCGGGGCAGCCTACACGCACGCTGATTTGAAGGCATTGACCGACGTCCTGCTGCGTCATGACCAAGTTTGGGTACTCACCGACGATATGTACGAGCACCTGGTCTACGATGGCTTTGAGTTCGCCACCCCGGTCCAGGTCGAACCGGCACTGCGCGGGCGCACGCTCACGATGAACGGCGTTTCCAAGGCCTATGCCATGACCGGCTGGCGCATCGGCTATGCGGGCGGCCCTGAACAACTGATCACTGCGATGCGCAAGTTGCAGTCGCAATCGACTTCCAATCCCTCCTCGATCAGCCAGTGGGCCGCCGTCGAGGCGCTTAACGGTCCGCAGGACTTCATTGCCGAGCGAGCCGATGTGTTTCGCCAACGCCGCGATCTCGTGGTCTCGATGTTGAACGAGGCAAAGGGACTGAACTGCCCGACGCCCGAAGGCGCGTTCTATGTCTACCCTTCTTGCCAAGATTGTATGGACAAAGTCACGCCAGCGGGCACGCCGGTAACTGATGATGAGAGCTTTGTTACCGCACTCTTGGAAGAGGAAGGTGTCGCTGTCGTCCATGGCGCGGCCTTTGGGCTTTCGCCTTTTTTCCGGATCTCCTATGCGACCTCGACCGAGGCGCTGGAAGAAGCATGCATGCGCATCCAAAGGTTTTGCGCAAATCTGAGCTGAACGGACCAGCCCGCGCTCGCCTCGTCTGGCGGGGGTGCACCAATTCTGGCGATGCGACTTTGACCACGGATCTTGATGGTTACGCCGTGCATTCGGGCCCAGTTCTGTGCCAGAAACCACCGGATAGTAGGTTCCAACAAGATTGCGGCGCGGCTGACGGTTCATCGAGCACAATCAAATTCATTTGTGTCGCGGCAAGAAGCACCTATCTTGGAAAATATGATGACAACCGAATTACCGGGTCGATCTTGGCTTGCGCACGGGTGCGACGGGCACATCAACTGGCGCAATTGCCTGCCTGCGCTAGCAATTGCGCTTGCCTTGGTCTCGGCCGGCGATGCCCGCGCCCAAGGGGCCTCCCTGGTTCGGGTCGACCAAGTGACCGAGGTGCCGATTTCGCAGACCGTGCCCGTGATCGGAAGGCTGGTCGCGCGCCAATCCGGCGACGTCGCCGCTCGTATATCCGGTGCTTTACGCAGTTTCGAGGTCGAAGTCGGCGATCGTGTCGAAGCTGGCCAAATCATAGCCGTGCTCGATACCGATGCCCTCCAAGCCGAACTTGAACTCGCCGAAAGCGCCCTTGCAGAAGCCGATGCTCAATTGGCGACAACACGCGCCGAAGCCGAACTTGCACGCCGCAAGCTGCAGCGACAGAAGAAACTCAGAAAGTCGGCGGCATTTTCCAAGGTCCGCTACGAGGATGCCGAGTTGGCGATCGCAATCGCGCTCTCCAAGATTCGCAGCGCCGAAGCTCGCATGGCAACTCGAAAATTCGCCATCAAGCGTCGCACCATTGATGTCAAGCATGGCGTGATAACAGCGCCCTATGAAGGCGTCGT
>JAUVMS010000027.1 GCA_030600135.1 Hyphomicrobiales bacterium
AGCATGAGGCCGCCTGGCTCGCCAGCAATCACGCGGTGATCGAGTTGGCGGAGCCCACGGGCGACGACTTGGATCATATGGTCCTCGTCCATCCCAACAATCCCGATGGACGCACTTGGTCGCCCGATGAGCTGGCGTCGATCGGCAAGCGGCTCGGCAGCCGCGGCGGTGTCATGGCTGTCGATGAAGCCTTTGGCGATCCCTATCCGGAGCTGAGTGCCGTCCGCCATGCCGCCAATCGCGGTCTCATCGTCCTGCGCTCCTTCGGCAAGTTTTTTGGACTGGCGGGGGTTCGTTTGGGGTTTGCGATCTGCGAGCCGCGACTTGCCCAGCGTTTGCGAGACCAGTTCGGTCCGTGGTCGGTGTGCGGACCGGCGATTGAAATCGGCCTTGCGGCATTGAGTGACCCCGAATGGATCAAATCGGCGGGCCGAGCCTTACACAACAAGTCACACAAGCTTGACGCGATTTTGCGAGCGAGCGGCCTTGGGGTCATCGGGGGAACATGGCTGTTTCGGCTGGTCGAGACACATCGGGCATGGCAGCTGCACGACGAGCTCGCGCGGCGCGGCATATGGGTCCGCAAATTTTCATACAACGAGCGATGGCTGCGCTTCGGACTGCCGGCGGATGAGGCGGCGTTTGATCGCTTGGGCCGAGCGCTCGAAGAAATCCGCAGCGGTCAGTCGACGGCGGCCTGAAGACAACCATGCTTGAGTTCGACGAGCGTCTGGTGGCGTTGGCGATCGCGATCGTGATCGACGCGATGCTGGGTGATCCCGGTTGGCTCTGGTCCCGCATCCCCCATCCGGTGGTTTGGGCCGGGCACGCCATCGGCGCCCTCGATGCGTGGCTCAACCGGCCCGCAGATACCGCTAGGCAACGCCGTCTCATAGGGCTCGTCACTGTCGTCGTCCTCATTCTCCTGGTCGGTGCAATCGGATGGGCATTGAGCGCGTTGCTGGCGGCGAGCGGTGTCGGTATCGCGCTTGAAGCGTTCGTCGTCGCCGTGCTGATCGCACAGCGCAGCCTCTATGATCATGTCGCCGACGTGGCCCGCGGGCTCGAGCAGGGCGGGGTCGCCGGTGGTCGCGAGGCGGTTGCCCATATTGTTGGGCGTGACCCGAACTCGCTTGACGAGGCTGGCGTTGTCCGCGCGGCAATCGAGTCCACGGCGGAGAATTTCGCCGACGGTGTGGTGGCGCCGGCGCTTTGGTATCTGATCGCCGGGCTGCCCGGCATCCTGGTCTACAAGTTGATCAACACGGCCGACAGCATGATTGGGCACAAGACCGAGCGACATCGGGAATTTGGCTGGACGGCGGCGAAGATCGATGACCTCGTGAACTGGCCCGCGGCACGACTAAGCGGTTTGCTAATTGCAGGTGCCGCCCTGATGGGTGGGTTCGATGGCCGTCGTGCTTTGCAGGTGATGCGCCGGGATGCGGGCAGCCACACGTCGCCAAACGCGGGATGGCCGGAGGCTGCGATGGCTGGCGCGCTCGGTATCGCGCTGGCTGGGCCACGGCGCTATCAGGGACGGCTGACGGACGACCCTTATTTGAACGAGGAGGGAGATAAAGAACCATCTGCACGTGATATCCGTCGCGCGCTCCGGGTTTTCGTGCTGGCCTGCCTCATTCAGTTTGTCATCGTCGCGCTCACAGCTTTCGTCGTGCGCTGACGAGACTTAGCAATTGCCGAAACAGATTCGATGTCGAGGGCTGCCTCAAGATGGTCGGCGAGCGCATCGAGTGACTGTTCGACGGATTGCTCGTAGGCGAGGCCGTGATCGGCGCGTGAGCGCAACCGATTGAGGAAGGCATGGCGGAATTTGTCCTGGGCAAAAATGCCGTGGACATAGGTGCCGGACACGCGGCCATCGCTTGAAACGGCGCCTTCGGCTCGCCCATCAATCTCGAGAAACGGCCGGGCGAGATCACCGCCCGTGGTGCGGCCCATATGCATCTCGTAGCCTGCAACAGGTGCGCCGCTGGCCTTGTGGCGGCCGGTAACGTGCTCCAAGCGTTTCTCAGTCGTTAGAACGGTTTCCAGGTCAAGCAGCGCGAGGCCTTCGCGATCACCTGGTCGTCCCTCCAGTCCATCACGATCGCGAACCCAATTGCCAAGCATCTGGAAACCGCCGCAAAGCCCGAGGACATGGCCGCCGCGACGCAGGTGGGCCCGAAGATCGATATCCCAGCCCTGCGCGGCGAAAAAGCCCAAGTCGGCAATTGTCGATTTCGAGCCGGGCAGAATGACGAGATCGGCATCGCCTGGAAGCGGCTCGCCCGGACGGACGAAATTGAGGGTGACATCCGGTTCCATCGACAGCGGATCGAGGTCGTCGTGGTTGGCGATGCGCGGCAGGAGCGGTACGGCAATCTTGATCCGTCGGTCGCTTTGCGACGTCGATGCCTTGCGCTCAATGTCGACCGAATCCTCGGCCGGAAGTTTGCCGGCCAGTTCGAACCAGGGCACGACGCCGACGGAACGCCATCCGGTTCGCTCGGCAATGGTGCGAAGGCCATCATCGAAAAGGGACACATCGCCACGAAATCTGTTGACGATGAAGCCTTGGACCCGCTCTCGTTCCGACGGCGGCAGAACGGCATGGGTGCCGACGAGAGTTGCAATTACACCGCCGCGATCGATGTCGGCGACAAGGAGCACCGGCACGTCGGCGGCCTCGGCAAATCCCATGTTGGCAATATCGCTCGAACGCAAATTGACTTCGGCAGCGCTGCCGGCGCCCTCCACAATGATCAGGTCGGCATCGGCCTCCATGCGCCCGAAACTATCGAGGACCTTGGGCATGAGCGCAGGCTTCAAGGCAAAGTAGTCTCGTGCGCGAAAACTGCCGAGACGCTCGCCGTGCACGATGACTTGCGAACCGGTTTCCGCTTCCGGCTTCAACAGCACCGGGTTCATGTGAATGGAGGCGGCAATGCCGCATGCGCGGGCCTGCAATGCTTGGGCGCGGCCGATCTCCCCACCATCGCCCGTTACGGCCGCGTTGTTGGACATGTTTTGTGGCTTGAACGGGCGGACACTGAGGCCCCGCCGCGTAAACAGCCGGCAGAGACCAGCCGCAAGCATGGACTTGCCGACATTGGAGCCCGTGCCTTGCAGCATGACTGCGGGAGTTCGTGGCATCCCCGATATCAGTACTCAATCCCAGCCTGAGCTTTGACGCCGGCACGGAAGGGATGTTTGAGCAGCGTCATCTCGGTGGCGAGATCGGCAGCCTCGATCAGCTCAGGCTTGGCATTGCGACCGGTAACGACAACATGGCAATCGTCGGGGCGCGCGTTCAGGATCTCCAGAACTTCTTCGAGCGGAAGATAATCGTATCTGAGGGCGATGTTGAGCTCGTCGAGAATGACCAGGCGAACGCTCGGGTCTGCAATCAGCTTCTTGGCGGTCTCCCAGCCCTGTCGCGTTACCTCGATGTCGCGCTCGCGGTCCTGGGTTTCCCAAGTGAAGCCCTCGCCGACAGCATGGATTTGTACCTGGTCGGGAAACTTGTTCAAGACATCGCGCTCACCGGAATGCCACGGGCCCTTGATGAACTGGACGATACCGACGTTTTGGCCGTGAGCAATGGCACGCATGGCCATGCCGAAAGCGGCCGTCGATTTTCCCTTGCCGGTACCGGTGTGGACGATCAAAAGGCCTTTCTCGATGGTCTTTTCGGAAACCTTCTTGTCATGGAGCTCTTTGCGCTTCACCATTTTCTCGGCGTGCCGCGCATTCCGCTCCTCCTCCGTCATGGGTTTGGCGCTCATTGGTCGTTCGCTCCTCTGCAAGCATCATTAGGTAATTATAGGCGCTGTTGCGGCGCGGTTGCCAGAGCCCGCGTGCAATCGCCTCGAGAAAGCGCTCGCTCATTTCCGTGAGCGCCGCCGGATTGGCGTCCTCGAGGAATTCGAGATTGTCCGGGTCGACCAGGTAAGCCTCGAACAGCAATTCGAAATGGTGACTAGGGACGGCATTCGTGGTGGCGGCGAAACCTAGCAGATTGGTGAGCGTGGCCGACATCTCCGAGGCGCCCTTGTAGCCGTGGGTCCTGGCGGCGGCGATCCACTTCGGGTTCACGGCCCGACCGCGGACGACACGCGCAATTTCTTGTTCCAGGGTGCGTACGACAGGACGCTCGGGGCGGGAGTGATCGTTGTGATAGATGGTCGGGTGTCTGCCGCTGGTGTGTGCGGCCGCCGTCGCCATGCCGCCCTCGAATTGGAAGAAGTCTGCCGAATCCAATAGGTCGAATTCGCGGTTGTCTTGATTTTGGATAACGGCGTCGGTGCGGGCGATTAGTTCGGCAAAGCGATCATGTTCGGACTGTCCCGCAGCGCCCACGCCATAGGCATAGCCGCTCGCCTGTAAGTAGGCGCGTGCAAGCTCGGCTTGATCATGCCAGCGCCCGGCTTGAATGGTATCCTTGAGCCCAGCACCGTAAGCGCCTGGCGCGGAGCCGAAAATGCGCCGGCTGGAATGACGGAGCGCTTCGTCGTCGATCGTACCGCTGCCCGCGCTCATACCCGCCGCGGCGCGGGCATCTGCGGCGAGTGGATTGGCGTTGGCCGGCTCGTTCAGTGCAGCAACCGCGCGGAATGCGGAATCGAGCAAATCAATCTGCGTCGGAAAGGCATCGCGGAAGAAACCCGAAATGCGGAAGACGACGTCGATGCGTGGGCGTTTCAGGTCCGAAAGTGAGATAATCTCGAAACCGGTGATGCGCCGCGAGGCCGAATCCCAGGTGGGTCGCACGCCAATGAATGCCAAAGCCTGGGCAATATCGTCACCGCCGGTGCGCATGTTGGAGGTGCCCCAGGCGGAAATCCCGAATTGGCGGGGCCATTCGCCGTGCTCCTGACGGTAGGCCGTGACGACACGCTCGGCCGAGGCGCAGCCGAGATGCCAAGCCGCCTCGGTCGGCAACGTGCGGCTATCGAGAGAGTAAAAATTGCGACCGGTGGGCAACACGTCGAGGCGGCCGCGGGTCGGTGCGCCGGATGGGCCCGGTGGGACAAACTGGCCGTTCAGGGCCTTGAGGACGCCGGCGAGTTCGTTGGCTCCGCAGGCCAGGACATTTGGTCGGATTTTTTCGGCGAGTTCGGTGAGCACAGCGCGGGTCGCCTGCCAGGCGTGTTCCGGCGTCCGCTCACCCGACACCAATTGAGCCGCCAGTTGCTCCAACCGTTCGACGGTATCGCCCGCCGTGCGCCAGGAGTCCTCACAAGCCTGAGACAAGGCGGCGGGACGTGGACCTTGCCAGGGTTTCGCCATTTCGCAGTCCAGCGGGTCGATTTGATCAACGCCGAGATCGGCGGCAAGTGCCCGGGTGAGCGAGGCATCGGCGCCATTGCCGTCCCTGCGTGGCAGGCGCACGAGCGCCACAAGCAGGTCTGTCAGGCGCTCGCCCGAGGGTGATCGGCCAAAGACGTGGAGCCCGTGGCGGATCTGCATCTCTTTGAGATCACAGAGAAAACTATCGAGCTTCGTCAACGCCTCGATCTCATCGTCACGGCGCTCGATGCCGCAGTCGCGATCGATACCGGTGGCGCGCGCAAGATCGAGAATGCGTTCACCGAGCAGCTTGATGCGGCGGGGATCAACGCCGGCGGCCTCGTAGTACTCATCAACCAGTGCCTCGAGATCCCTGAGTGGGCCATAACTTTCCGCGCGGGTCAGAGGCGGTGTCAGGTGATCGACGATGACGGCGCCGGCGCGTCGCTTGGCCTGGGTGCCTTCGCCCGGATCGTTGACGATGAAGGGGTAGACGTGGGGCAGCGGACCGAAAATTGCCTCGGGATAGCAGCTCGGCGACAGCGCCATGGCTTTGCCCGGGAGCCATTCCAGGTTGCCGTGCTTGCCCATGTGGATGACGGCATGGGCGCCATAGCTATGGCGTAGCCAGGCATAAAACGCCATGTAACCGTGGGGTGGAACGATGGTCTGATCGTGGTGCGCGCCCTTGGGATCGAGGCCCTGGCCACGACCTGGCTGAAGGGCGAGCAGCGTTTGACCAAGACGCACGGCGGGAATGGCAAAGCCATTGTGGTCATCGGCAAAAAATGGGTCGTCTTGCGGTGCTCCCCAGCGATTGATGATTTCGCTCCGAAGCTCATCTGGGAGAGCGTGCAGAGCTTCAAAGTAGATCGATAGGGGCAGCACCTCGCGAATTGCTCGCCCATGAATACCAGCGTTGGTTGGACCGGCCTGAAGCATATGGACCAGTTCATCGGCCTCGGCGGGCAGCGCATCGACCGGATATCCGGCCGCCGCCATGGCCTGCAGCAGGCAAAGTGTACTGGCGGCGGTGTCCAGTCCGACGCCATTGGCGATTTGGCCATCGGTCGAGGGATAGTTGGAGAGAACCACGGCAATGCGGCGAGCGCCAGATCGTGTCTCTTTCAACATCACCCAGTTCTTGACAAGCTCAGCCACGAAGCGGACCCGGTCTGGCCGGGGGCGGTGCGACACGATGTTGGTCTCGGTCGCCTCGTCGTGCACTTTGTCGGCCTTGAAGGAGATTGCGCGGGTGATGATGCGGCCGTCGATTTCCGGCAACGCCACGTTCATGGCGATGTCTCGGGCGGTCAGTCCACGTGGATTATTCTCCCATCCGGATTCGTTTGCACCACAAAGAATGGCTTGCAAGACCGGACAATCGGCCCGATCAAGCGGTGTGCCGGTCCACGCGGTCCCAGGCTTCGATGCAGCAAAGGCGGTGGTGTTGACGACGGCCGACGGTGGTGCCGCGTCGAACAAGGAGGCAATGGTTTCGGCCGCGACCGGATCCTTCAGGCTGGAGGCAAATATCGGTAGCGGGTTGAGGCCGAGTTCGCGGAACGCTTCGATCATGGCATCGACCGGTGCCAGGTCGCCACCTTGGATGAGCGCACGATAAAACGTCAGGGCGACTACGGGAGCATTCTCAAGCCACACGCTTTGAAGGGCTTTGAGGTCCGGGTTATCGCCATCGGGCCAATAGAGCCCGGCCGTCGGTAGCGGAACCGCCGCCGCCGGCGGCGAGCACGCGGTGACCAAATGGTCGGCAAAATTCAGAAAGTTGCGAAAATTCCGCGGCCCGCCCTCGACGAGATAGGTCCATATGCCATCGCAATCATCTTTGGGCAGCGTGGCATAGTCCTGCAGCAGGTCGTCAGGGTAGGCAGCACCGGACACAACGGCGAGTTTGATGTGGCGGCCGCGCGCCAGGCGGCGAACCTCGTCCAGGCCGTATTGCCAATAACTGGCGCCGCCCAGCACGCGAATGACGATGAGCTTGGCGTGCGACAGCGTTTGCTCGACGTAGAGGTCGATTGAAAAATTGTTAGTGAGTTGCAGGAGGTTCGCCAGCCGCAAGCTCGGGACGTCGTCACCCAGGTCTCGCTTGGCCTTGGCAAGGCCGGCGATCTCGGTATCTGCCGAGGTGAGCACGACGACATCGCCCGGCGACTGCGCCAAGTCCACCGGTTGCGAACCGTCTTCGATTCCGCCTGCTTGTGCCGTCAGCAAATGCACGCGCTACTCCTCGGCAGTGTTCACGTCGTCGGGCTCCTAGGTGGCGCCGAATTATTTTCCTTGTCGTGTCGAACCTTATCCAGGCGCACGCAACATACGGATAATTGCCTCGCGGTTGAGGCCGGCTTGGCCGATCACCACCAGCTGTGTGGTGCGATCTTCGCCCTCACGCCACTCACGATCGAAGTAGCTCTCGACCCTTGGGCCGACAGCCTGAACGACCAATCGCATGGCTTTGTCGGCGACCGAGGCGAAACCCTTGAGGCGCAGGATGTCGTGCTCGACCATGGCCGCGCGTACCCGACCGGCAAATGCCTCGGGGCTTGTGATAGAGCCCAAGGGAACGACGAACGATTCAAAATCGTCGTGGTCGTGATCATGGAGATCGATGGAGAACCCTGCCGCGAGGTGTTCCTGCTCGTGATGGGAGAGCCTTTGGTCGTCTTCTGCCGCGGCCGCAAGACCAAGCACGATCTCTGGCGCCACGTCGCCCTTGCGCGTGCGGACGACGCGGACGGCCGGGCGGGCGTCTTCGGCGATACGGGTCTCGACATCGATGAGTGCGTCGTCCGACACCAAGTCGGATTTTGAAATCAGGATGAGGTCGGCGCAGGCAATCTGATCTTCGAAGAGTTCCGAGAGCGGGGTTTCGTGATCGAGGTTTTCATCCGCCTGGCGTTGCGCCTCGACAGCGTCTTCGTCGGCCGCGAACCGACCCTCGGCGACGGCTGCTGCATCGACCAACGTAACGACACCGTCGACCGTCACCTGAGTCTTGATCTCCGGCCAGTTGAATGCGCGCACGAGCGGCTGTGGCAGGGCCAAGCCGGAGGTCTCTATGACAATGCAGTCGGGACGCTGTGGACGGGCGAGGATTTTTTCCATGGTGGGCACAAAATCCTCGGCGACGGTGCAGCAAATGCAGCCGTTGGCGAGCTCGACAATGTCATCTTCGGTGCACGATGGATTGCCGCAGGCCTTCAGCATTTCGCCATCAACGCCGACATCGCCAAATTCGTTGACGATAAGAGCTATGCGCCGACCATTGGCGTTCTCGATGAGGTTGCGGATGAGCGTCGATTTGCCCGCGCCCAAAAATCCGGTCACCACCGTTGTTGGAATTTTCTGCATAGCCCGTACTTGCTCACCTACTAATCTACTGGGTCCACCGCATGCGGTTTGAGTGTGAGTGGGAGGCCTGCCGCTATGAACACGACATGATCGGCAATCGCTGCCACCCGCTGATTGAGTTCGCCTTGATGGTCCCTGAAACCTCGGGCCAAAACATTGTCCGGCACTATGCCAAGACCGACCTCGTTGGATACCAGAACGACCGGGCCCGAGGCATCGGCCAGCGAGTCGACAAGCGCGGCGGTCTCGCGCGCAATATCTCGCTTTTGCAACGTCAGGTTCGAAAGCCAAAGCGTGAGACAATCGATCAGGATACAGCGCTCGGGCGACACCTCAGATTTCAGTGTGCCCGCCAACTCAAGTGGTTCCTCGACCGTCGTCCAATCGCTGCCGCGACGGGCGCGATGTGCGGCGATCCGCGCAGCCATCTCGTCATCTCCTGCTTGGCCTGTCGCCAGATAAACCCTATCAAGACCCGACTGCTCGACCAGGCGCTCGGCGTACCGGCTCTTGCCCGAGCGCGCACCGCCCAAGACGAGACTCGTTTTGAAGGGCAGGGTCATGACAACAGTTTGTGAGGTCCAATGTTTCGAAGCGCAGACGATTTCTTGGCATCGCTCGAGGGTGTGCCGCAACCTGACACCAATGCCATGGATCTGGCAAGGGCACGACAGGGCGAATTGACCAAACCGCCGGGATCCCTCGGTCGGCTCGAGGACCTTGCAATATGGCTGGCGGGTTGGCAAGGCACGGCGCGTCCGACGATCGAGACGGTGGACGTCGTCGTTTTCGCGGGCAACCATGGCGTTACAGCGCGTGGCGTGTCGCCCTATCCGTCATCGGTCACGGCGCAGATGGTGGCGAACTTCAAGGCCGGTGGCGCTGCCATCAATGCCATCTGCACGGCGTTCGGCCATCGCCTCAAGGTCATCCCGCTTGCCTTGGAGCACCCGACAGGCGACGTCGTCGACGGGCCGGCAATGACCGAGGCACAATGTCTCGCCGCCATCAATGCCGGCGCCGAGGCGATCAGCGATGACACTGACGTGCTGATCCTCGGCGAGATGGGCATCGGCAACACCACCATTGCGGCAGCGCTCGCGGCGGCGACATTTGGCGGTGGGGGCGGCGACTGGGCGGGACCGGGTACCGGGCTCGACGATGACGGGGTTCGGCACAAGGTGAGCGTGATCGATCGGGCATTGACCCGCCATGTCAGCGAATGCCGCGATCCCTTTTCGATGTTGCAGAGCCTCGGCGGCCGGGAGTTGGCGGCGATCGCCGGCGCGGTCGCTCGTGCGCGTACGCGACGGCTGCCCGTCATGCTCGATGGATTCATCGCGACGGCCGCGGCGGCGACGCTGACGCGGGCCAACGCAGATGCCCTTGGCCATTGTCTTGCCGGTCACGTTTCGGCGGAGCCCGGCCACAAGCGACTGCTCGACAGGCTCGATCTGACGCCTTTGATGGATCAGGGCATGCGGCTCGGTGAGGGGACCGGCGCGGCGTTGGCTGTTACCATCCTCAAAGCGGCCGCGGCGACGCACTCCAATATGGCGACGTTCGCGGAGGCCGGCGTTTCCGATCGTGAGGATTAGCAATGTCGTCGAACGGCGGGCTTTGGCTCAAGCAACGCTCGCATGAGTTCGTGCTGGCGGGAGCGTTGTTGACGCGTCTGACCATGCCACGACTGCCGGCGGAACTCTTGGCGCGTCCAGGCGATGGCGCTTGGGCTTACCCGTTGGTCGGCCTGTTGGTCGGCGGAGCGGCGGGGTTCGCTTACTGGGCGAGCGCCTTGCTCGGCCTGCCCGGCTCTCTCGGCGCGCTTGCGGCGCTCGCGGTGTCGTGTGCCATGACCGGATGCCTGCATGAGGACGGGCTTGCCGATTTTGCCGACGGGATCGGCGGAGGGCGTACGAAAGCAAGCAAACTCGAGATCATGCGCGACAGCCGGATCGGCACCTATGGCACGGTGAGCCTGATTTTGTCGTTCACGGCGCGCTATGCTGCCATCAGCGTGCTATCGCCGGTGCAGGGATGTCTGGCGCTCGTCGTTACGCACATGATGTCGCGCGGATTGCTTGGCGTGATTTTTCGCACCCTGGAGCCGGCACGTGGCGACGGTCTCAGTGCCGCTGCGGGAAAGCCGAGGATGGCCGGCGTGGCGTTCGCAATCCTATTGCCAGTCGCCGCCGCCGCGTTGTTTTTGTCGCCCCTGGTGGCGCTGGCAATCACCGTAGCCGCTGGAACCGCGGTACTCGGGCTTGCCTGGCTCGCACATCGACACGTTGGGGGCCACACGGGCGACGTCTTTGGTGCGGGCGAGCAAGTGGCCGAGATCGCCACGCTCTGGACATTGGCGAGCCTTGCGGTCGGCTAGCCGACTTGTCAAATGGGCCGATACGTGCATGCCTTCGACTAATGCTGTGATGCCGCCAACCTAGCAGGCTGGAGGTCGCGATGCGAGCGAAAATTGGGCGCTGGCAAGGCGCGTCGTGCAGCGCGATGTGGGGCATCGGGCAAGCGGCGCAACGACGTCCAGCGGGCCCGAAAAGCCGGTCAAATTGCATCCATGTGAGTGGAACGTGCTCTAGCGTAAAATGTGCCGCTGAACCAGCCGAGCAGAGCCCAAAACACGGCGCCAATGGCGATGCTGGTCGCTGCAAACTGACCGGCGATTTCGGCAGGCGCGGTGCTTGTGAGTTCGTGGGGATGCGGCGCGCCGACGATATGGGGCGCGACCATGAGGAGCAACGCGGCGACCCGTATGGCCCAGGATTGCGAAAACGCCAGGGCTGCCAGGCCGAGGCCCGTGGCAGCGGCCGTCGCCAACCACCAAACCTGGCGCGCGCCCAGTTCGGCGGCAGCATTGCCTGGTAACTCCGGTTGCAGGCCGAGCGCCGGGGCCAGCGTTAAGGCCGCAAACGCCCCCATGCCCCAAAGCACACCACGCCGGCCATCAACCGGATCGCCTTTGAGCGCAAACAATCCAACCAACAGCAAGGCAAAACCGACACTGGTGAGGACGGTGGTCAACGTGGTGTAGGCGATGCGTTCCGTGCTGCTGGCGGGGGCCGAAGCGCCGTTATGATCGGCCGCGGCGAGGACAATATGGGACTGGGCCAAATCGGCTGCGCGGGCGACAACGGGGGCCGCGTTCAAGCGAAATCCGCCCGGAACCTGGCCCAACGAGGAATGGGTTTCGGCTTTCTCATACTTCTCGGCTTGAACAATGATCGGCACGGTCGTGAACTGATGCAGTACCGCGGCGATCAAACCGACGACGATCCCTGCTCCCAACGCGCTCAGGAAGATCCGCTGAAACATTTACGCTCTCTCAAACAAAATTTTGTGGACCGAGGGCACGTGTTCGGCACGCCACGTCTTTCGCGCAATCCGGCTTGTGCAAACAGCAGAACGCCGTGGGACGTGCCGCTGGTCAAACGCTGCTTTAGTGGCAGGGGAAGGAAAAGGCGTGGCGCGTGTCATGGGCGGCGTTGTGCAAGGTCTCGCTATGCAAGAAGCCGACGCCCAGCAGGAGAAAGGTCCCAAGCAAGAGTGCCGCAACCGATACCGCCAAATCTGATCTGCGCGAAATGTCGACTGTTGTCGTCGTACTCGTCATGTCGTCCTCCAAGTGCACCGTCCGCCCGACGGTCGGCGTGGATTGTTGGTGGGTGGCAGGTTTCCTGGCTCGCGGATACGATTGTAGCGGCTCCGCCTTCCCAATCGCTCAGTGGCGTGTTGGAGGCGCTACGCTCTCCGCTTACAGTTGCGGGGGCAGCTCTGGTTTTGTGACGCGCGGTTGCCCGTCTCGCACCAGATTCCCTTGGTGCCTGCTGCTCGCAGACAACCACCCATCTGCGAGAGGTAGCAGAAGCGTGCTTGCGCGGAAACAGAAAATTTCGTGGATTGGGGGGGCGTGGCGCGGATTGCTCCGTTCGCGTTCTGAAAAATGGGTGTCTCATGAAGCGTCAACTTCTATTGGTCCGCCATTGTGCCGTCGACGAGCGGTTCAAGGGCGTGTGCTATGGCGGTCAGACCGATGTGGGCTTGTCGGACCAGGGGATTGCACAAAACAAAGCGCTCGCGGCCAGGCTCGCCAGGTTGGGACCGGCGCGCATTTTTCACAGTGGGCTATCGCGAACCCGCGTTTTGGCCGAAGAGATTGCCGCGCTGGTCGATGCGCCTTTGCTCGAGGATAAGCGCCTGACGGAACTCGATTTCGGGACTTGGGAGGGGCGCAGCTGGGACGAGATTTTCGGCGAGGTCGGCCATGACATGGTGCGCCTCATGAGCGAACCGGAAACCTATGCACCCCATGGCGGCGAGACCATATTCGAGGTTCGCGATCGCGTGATGGGGTGGCATGGTGAACTCAGCACGCTTGGAGTGGCTGATGGCGCGCTGACAGGCGTGACGATCGCGATATCTCATGGCGGGCCGATTAGCGCGCTGTTGGGCACTCTGGGCAATGTGTCGGTGTCTGATTGGCCAGGGCTGATCCCTGCTTATGGAGAAGTGCGAGACGTGGGTTGATCGCGCAAAGCGAACTCTCGAACGCCAAACGACGCAAGTGTTCAAGGCGTCGCGCAAGTCTCGTGAACAATTGTCGGAGCTATGGATTGCGAGCATTGTGACGAACTTGAGCTATCGCAACACTACGACCATTGCAGCGTCGACATCGAGACTGCTGGCTTGGATACTGGTTGAACCATAAGTCAAACGTGCTCCAATTCATGCAAACACCCAAGGACGAAAGACTTAGATTTGGACTTCAACCGGCCCTGGTTGTGAGCATTGCTGGCCTGGTGCTTCTGGCCGTGGGAGCAGTCGGCGCGGTTTCCTATCTCGCCAGCCGTTCGATCGTCCGTGAGTTTGGCAGCGTGACAATTGTCGAAAATCTCGATCGGCTGGAGAGTGAATTGCGCGACGAGATGGACGCGGTGGTGCACCAGGCGCAGTTCGTATCGCAAGCGATTATCGGCGGGACCTACAGCTTTGCCGAGCCCCAGCGGCTGGCGGATTTCGCAAGCGGCTCGATGGCGGCGGCTCCGCAAATCGGTGGCATCCTACTTGCGGGCGCGAATTCGAGCGCCATTCGCGTCATGCGCACCATAGGCAATGACACGGTGACGACGACGTTCGATCTTGAGACTCGAACCAATTTGCAACAGCTCGCCGAGTTCGCGCGGAACGCAAGGGGTTCGTTTTGGATCGAGCCCGTGTACTCCACGACCCGTCGCGCGTCGCTGCTCGGTCTTTGCGTACCCATTCGCTATGAGGACCGCTATCTCGGCTTCATCGTGGTGAGTATTCTGACCAAGACGCTGTCGGCTTTCGCTGACGAGTTGAGCGATCCGCCACAT